>JBIIMX010000492.1:0-2988 GCA_044337765.1 Pirellulales bacterium
CTACGTCGTGGTGCCGCGTCTTCGAGGCCAGCAACTCAAAGATATCGCGCAACTCGATGGCTGGCTCCGCGACGGTTCGGCCGCGCATGTCGAGTCGCTCGGCGACTGGGTTTAGAAAGCCTGCATGCATCTTCCCCGCCCTCGCTCGCCCGAAGGACGCGAGGTTCAGGCACACGGAGAGGCGCGGGAGCCTGAGAGCGAGAACGCGATTATTTCGTGGCGGGTAGTGGGGGCAGTTTTGCGCTGTAGTGGACTGCGCGGTGGCGGGCGTCGTCGTAGGCAAAATGCAACCACTGCCTGTCGGCGCTGACGAAGCCGTCCGGGTAGTTGAGCGAGCCCTTCATCAGTGTGCCGGAATACTTCGGGTCGGGGCCCGCCTCGGCCACGAGCACGCGCTGGTAGGGCCAGGTCTCCATGCCGTCGAAGCTGATCCAGAGGGCCAGCGGCGCGCGGCGTTTGGAGTTGGGGTTGTGCAGCAGGGCGACCGCGTCGCCACCGAGTGGGAAGAGCGTGGCCTTGCTGCCGGGGTTGGGGATGTCCGTCGTGGAGGCGAACTCCGGCCACGTGCGGCCGCCATCCTTGGAGATCGCCTGATAGAGGACGCCGCCGAGTTGATCGGCCCGGATGAGCATCACGATGGCGCCGTCGGTGCGTTCGAAGATCGTCGGTTCCGCCCAGTAGGCGTCGTGCCTTCGTAGGGGATGCTCTGACGGTCTTGTTTGGCGTCCTCCGTGCCTTGGGCCGTCCACTGGCCGCTGGGTCGGATGGCCTGGCTGCTCAGTTCGGGGTGTGGGCCGCCTTGTGCCTTGTTGACGAGTTGGCGCGAAACCTTGGTCTGCAGGGCGATGTCGGCCTCCGTGAACGTCGTCAGGAGGATCTCCGCATCGGTATGGCGATTCCAATCGTAGAGAATATGAATCGTGCCATCGGGGGACTGGAAGCCGTCGGGGTAGGAGACCGCTGCGCGGTCGTCGAGGAGCAGGCCGGGGCCCCAGGTATGCCCGTCGTCTTTGGACAGGAATGCGCTGAGGCTGGAGCGTCGCGGCAGCCGCTGGTCGATCGGGCCGTTCTTTACGAGCAAGAGGTTGCCCGAGCTCAGGCGTCGGAGAAAGAATCGCGCGGATGGATTTTGGATCGAGGAGGGCTTCGGTGTGCTCCACGTGCGGCCTTGGTCGGTCGATGTGCTCTCGCTGATCCCGTTCTTGGTGCGGGCGAGCATCCAGAGCGAGCCGTCCTTGCGTTCGACGATCATGTGCTCGTCGAACTGCGTGTTCGGAAAGGTCACGCCACCGCGGCGGGTCCAGGTCTTGCCTTGGTCGGAGGAGGCGTACACATGCGCCATGCGGAGAGCATCGAACTCCGGATGGAGGCTCTTGAAGGCTTCCACGCCGGGAAAGTCTCGATTCCAGGGGCCGATGTGATCCCGGGTCCAGAGTGAGACGGGCAGGAGCCAGTCACCGTTGGTGAGCACGGTCGGTTTATTCAGCGTGCAGCCATCGGCCAAGCGGACAGGAGCAGACCAGGTGGGCATATCCGCGTCGGGATTATCGCAGCGGACATACCAGTCACCGGCCCGTCCGTCGAAGTAGCCCAGCGACTGGTCGAAGAAGCACCAGAGTCGCCCGAGGGGGTCGGTCCAGAGGTTGCCGACGAGGGTGCGGCGGTTCGGTTTGCCGGGCAGGTCGGTTGGATCGATGACCGCGCGAGTCTTCCAGGATTTTCCGGCGTCGTCGCTGCTGCCGAGCATCAGGAAGCCGTTGGGGCTGTCGCCATTGCCGATCCAAGCTGCCCAGAGGCGGCCCTTCGGGGTGCGGTCGATCCCGATGACCATATTCCCAAACCGTTTCGCGAGCGATGCAACTGACCGATGCCGATCGCGCGGACGACATGCCCCCACGGGAGAGAGGCAAAGATCGTGCCGAGCACTACCGAGCATCTCCCCTTTTTCTTCAGAGTCCGCCGCCGGAACTCGAAGAATGACGGTGAAGAATCACAGGCTTTATCGCCGGTTCAATCTGATCAACGCCGAAGAAGCGGAGAATGCACCTATTCCCGCAGGAGTGACGGCAGCCACTCGAAACACATAAGAAGAGCCGTTCACAAGCCCGCTTACAGCTGCTCGCGGGGCCGCTGAAGCGGCTCGGTTCACCGTGATCCAGTTTGCACCGGCGTCGGAGGAGTATTGGATTACATAGTTTACGATCCTCGTTCTCGCAGGAGGTCGTGGGGCGGTCCACCCGAGCACCACTGCGCGATTGATCACGCGGCCGGACACCCTCGAGGGGGCGTTCATCGGCACGACCGCGTTCGTGGTCTCCGTTGCACCGCTCTCTCCGAAGCTCGTAACAGCCGTGACACGGAAAACGTAGCCCCTCCCCAGCATCAATCCCGTGACAGTAGCCGTGGTCGCCGTGGATGGGGAACCATTGAAGCGGATCCAATCCGCCGAATCGACCGTGCGGTAATCAATCAAATAGTTGCTCACCGGACGGCCGCCGGTCGAGGCCGGTGGCATCCACGTGAGCCTCACGCCGCCAGACAAAGCGACGGCCTCGAGTTTTGTGACTTGCTGCGGCAGGCCAAGGGGTGTCTGCGGTGCGGTGGCAGCCGAGAATGCACCCGTTCCGACAAGATTCACGGCAGCCACCCGGAAGACATACGTCACGCCGTTCGTAAGGTTCGACACGGTGAAAGTGTTGGTAGCAGGCACCCCGGTTCGGGTGTTCCAGCTGGTTCCACCGTTCGAACTCCACTGGACGGTGTAGCCGACGATCGTCGATCCTCCCGCGGATGCGGGCGTGGACCACGACAGTACTGCCTGACCATCGCCGACGACGGCGTTCACGCTCGTCGGGGCGGAAGCTACACCGACCGGACTGATGCTGGTTGTCGGCGACGACCAGTCGCCCTGACCTGCAGTGGTCACTGTCGCCACGCGGAACCTATAGCTGCTGCCGTTTGACAATCCCGTGACCGTCGCGGCAGTCG
>JBIIMX010000493.1:0-2986 GCA_044337765.1 Pirellulales bacterium
CCCGAGCCGCTGGCGAGGATGGAGGAACTCCTCCGCCGCATGAGCAACAGACTCGAGCAGATCGAGCGTCGTCTCGAGCGGTTCGAGCCCGGCCGCTGAATCGATCGCCGCGTCCGCTTCAGGCAACCGCTTTAGGCAGCCGGGCGATCCGACTGGCGCTCGGGCAACGCGAGACTGAACCGCGACAGCTCATCGTCCAAAGAGACGCCAGCGGGCCCCGGCACAAGCGCCGCACGTCGTGCATGCCGAGATGGCTCCTTGCGAACGATCGTCTCGCCCGGACGATGCGTCCGCGTCCCGGCCCACGACTCCGCGTCGTCAGAAAGATGCACGAGCAACCGCTCCACGCCCTGACGCTGCCGTTCCAAGGCATCCCGATCGAGATCAGCCGGCACGTGGATGGCCCGACTGACGACACCCCGTGCCCTGGACCACGGTCGGGGAATGGCAAACCGATCCCACGTGCCCAGCCGCCAAGGACGTTCATAGCCGAACCCCATCGCCACGATCGGAATCTGCATCGTGCTCGCCAGGAAGATGCAGCCCGGGGCCAACCGGCGCCGCGGGCCCCGTGGACCGTCGGGGGTGATCGTGAGATTTTCGCGCTCGGCACGCCCTGCGAGCTCCCGCAGTGCCACCGATCCTCCCTTGAACGTGCTGCCCCGCACGGTCCCGAAGCCCATCATCCCCGCCACGCGGGCGAGAATGTCGGCGTCATGATGCCGCGATAGAAGCATGGCGATGTTGGAGTGCCCGCGCAGATACAGCGGCAGCAGGATGTTTTCGTGCCAAAAGACATAGATCTTCGTGCCACGGTAGTCGGAATGCACGGGATCGACCGTCGGGTCGCCGAAGTCGATGCGATAGTCGAGCGTGCCCATCCATTGCCGGATGCACGCCGTGGAGACCAGCGACATGGCCCCGATGGCCAGCGGAGACTCGAGCTTCACGAATCCGATTCCTTTCTTCCAGTCACGCAGGCCACCAGGTTCCCTCGAAGACTTCCTCGGCCGGCCCCGTCATGAAGACATGGCCCGAGGCCGCCCATTCGAGTTCCAGACATCCGCCGGGCAGTTCTGCCACGATGCGCCGCGACGTCCGCCCGGTGAGGACGCCCGACACGCAGACCGCGGAGGCGCCGGTACCGCAGGCCATGGTGATGCCGCTGCCACGCTCCCACGTCCGCATCCGCACCCGCTCGGGCGACTGCACTTCGACGAAGTGCACGTTGACCCGCCGGGGAAAGATCGCATGCGTCTCGATCCGCGGACCGATCGACTCCAGCGGCACGCGGGCGACATCACGGCAGTAGAACGTGACGTGTGGATTGCCCATCGAGACACAGGTCATCCGCGGGTCGAGCCCCGCCTCCTCCCACCAGGCCTCCGGCGAGCCGAGCGCGGGACACGCCGCATCGATGACGCGGTCCCCGGCGGCAGACTGCGTGCCGCGATCGACGACCACGACCGGAACTTCGGCCGCCGCGAGGAGCGGCTCCCCCATGTCGACACGCACCCGCGAGCGGCGCGGTCCGTCGGCCGCGACCTCGAGCGTCAGCACGCCGCGACCGGTCTCGATCGTCACGGGTCCCGCCGGCGTCCGGCCTCGCGACACGACCAGATGCGCCACGCACCGCACGCCGTTGCCGCACATCTCCGACTCGCTGCCGTCGGCGTTGAACATGCGCATCCGCGCCGCCGCCACGGCGGAGGGCATCACCAGCACGAGGCCGTCTCCACCCACGCCAAAATGACGGTCCGCAATCCGCGGCGCAAGCGCGGCCGGATCGGCCGGCGTCGGCTCGGCGAAGCAGTCGATATAGACGTAGTCGTTGCCCGCACCCTGCAATTTCACGAATTGAATCGGTTCTGTCGTCATCCGCCGTCCTCTTGCGTGCCTGTCTTGGTTGGAGTCGTTGGTCAGCCCGTCCGTGAGTTCGCCCGTCGGGTTCCACCCAGTATGACCGCCTGCCCGTCTGCAGACCCAATGCCTCGCTCAGTTCGCGTGCTCACCGCTGGCTCTCCCGTCGCAAGCCAGCATTCCGCAGGCCGTCCTGGCCGCGACGCTGCGACTGCAGTTTCTGAATGGCGGCCGCCAGGGTGGGAAACGCCTCGCTCGTCATCTCCGGATGCGGCAGGGTGCCGTCCACGTGGATCAGCATGAATTGGCCGCTCGCTCCGCCGAGCACCCGCTTCATGGCGGGCAATTGCGTGGCCGAGTCGCCCATGATCGAACGAAACGTCATGTGCACATTGGAGTCGAAGTCGATCTCGCCGTTGCCGACGAGGCTGATCGCGTCGCCGGAGAGTTCGATGTTGTCGAGATAGGCGTGCGGGCCCTCGATCCGGAAATCGACGACGCTCGACCCAAACGCATTGAGGTCGGGCGCCTTGACGCGGAGCATCTTGAGCATCGCCACGACCAGCGGCAGTTCGTAGATGTCGGCATCCCGCAACCGCACCTGTCCCCGGCCCACGAGCGAGTGGGCCCCGGCTCGGGAGCCGCTCACTTCCACCGTGCTGAAGACCCGGCCCCGGTAGGGATGGGCGGCGGAGAGGGTGTCGCCAGCCAACCGCTCGAGGTCGGCATCGCCGAGCGATGCCGCCAGGGCAAACGCCCCAGGGTCACCCGCTGCGACGCTGCCGTCGAGGAGCAGCGTGCCGCCCGCCACGCGGGCCGACACACGACGCGGCGTTCCCTGCTCGCCGGCCCGGGCAGCCGTCGCGCCGATGCGCACGCCGCCGGCATCCATGGCGAGCGGTCCTTGCACCGCCGTCAGTTGAATGCCGCGCCACATGGCACTGTCGATCGACATGTCGCCAAACGTCTGCCATGCGTTCTTGTCGGACTGGCCCCGCAGACGGATGCCGCCGTGCACGTGCTCGAGAGGGGTGCCGACGTCGAGCGATCCCTGCTCGACGTCGAGCTGCATGTCCCATGAGGCCGCGGGCGAACCGGCTGTGGAATGGATGTCGAGCGACCCCGC
>JBIIMX010000494.1:0-2985 GCA_044337765.1 Pirellulales bacterium
GCCGCGTACCTCGCCAGCGTTGTCGCCGTCCTGTTTCCAGGATTCATCCCGCATCAGTTCCGGCACGATGGTGGCCTGCCGCTGTATTTCGAGGCGGCGGCGGTGATCATCACGCTTGTACTGCTGGGACAACTGCTCGAGCTGCGTGCCCGGCACCGCACGGGGGCGGCCATTCGCGAACTCCTGTCTCTTGCCCCGCCCATTGCGCGAGTGGTGTTGAACGGAGAAGAGCGGGAGGTGCCGCTCGACGAGGTGCGGCAAGGCGATGTCCTGCGGGTGCGGCCCGGCGAGAAGATCCCGGTCGACGGCTCTCTGACGGAAGGCGGGAGTGCGGTCGAGGAGTCGATGATCACCGGTGAGCCGATGCCGATCGAGAAGGGGGTCGGCGATGCGGTCATCGGCGGCACGCTCAACCAGACGGGATCATTTCTGATGGTCGCCGACAAGGTCGGCAAAGACACCGTGCTGTCGCGGATCATCGGCATGGTGGCCGATGCGCAGCGCAGCCGGGCGCCGATCCAAAAGGTCGCCGACGCGGTGGCCGGCTATTTCGTGCCCGCTGTGCTGGCGATCGCGGTCATCACCTTTTTGGTATGGGCGATCGCGGCGCCGTCACAGCCGGCGTTGGCCCTCGTCAACGCCGTCGCCGTGCTGATCATCGCGTGCCCCTGCGCGCTCGGCCTGGCAACGCCGATGTCGATCATGGTCGGCATCGGCCGAGGGGCGCGGGAAGGAGTGCTGGTCAAGAATGCCGAAGTGCTCGAGCGGCTCGAAAAGGTCGATACGGTGGTCGTCGACAAGACCGGCACGCTGACGGCCGGTCGCCCGTCGGTGACCGAGTGTATCCCGATGGCCCCGCTGTCCGAGATGGATCTCCTCCGGCACGCCGCAAGTGTCGAGCAGCAGAGCGAACACCCGCTGGCCCGCGCGATCATGGCGGGCGCTACAGCGCAGAGCATCGTGGTGCCGCCGGTGACCCGCTTCCATTCCGTGCCGGGCGGGGGTGCTCGGGGGAGCGTAACGGGCCGGGATGTGCTGGTCGGAAACAGGGAGTGGCTCACCGAGGAAGGGATCGCGGACCTCGCCGCTCTCGACGACCGGGCCGAGTCGCTCAAGCGCCAGGGCTGCACGGTGATGCACGTGGCCATCGATGGACGCATGGCGGGGCTGATCGCGGTGTCGGATCGCATCAAGGCTTCGACGCCCGAAGCGGTGCGGAGCCTCCACGGCCTCGGTCTCCGGCTCATCATGCTCACCGGCGACAGTGAAGAGACGGCCCGCACCGTTGCCGCCCAACTCGGGATCGACGAGTTTCGTGCCGGCGTGAAACCGGAAGGAAAGCAGGCGGTCGTGCGTGCGTTGCAGGCGGAGGGCCGCACGGTGGCGATGGCTGGCGACGGCATCAACGACGCACCGGCGTTGGCAGCGGCCGACGTTGGCATCGCAATGGGCACCGGCTCCGACGCCGCCATCGAGTCGGCCGGGGTCACGCTTGTGAAGGGCGACCTCCGCGGGATCGTGAAAGCGATCGACTTGAGTCGTCACACGATGCGGAACATCCGCCAAAATCTGTTCTTCGCCCTGGTCTACAACGCGCTGGGCGTTCCGATCGCTGCCGGGGTGCTCTACCCGCTTTCGAGCCACCTGCTGCTCAACCCGATGATCGCCGCAGCCGCCATGAGCCTGAGCTCGGTGTCGGTCGTGGCCAACGCGTTGCGGCTGCGGTCGATGAAGATGACCTCTTAGCGGCCGGTCAGCAGGCCGTTGGTCCGGGAGTCATTCGTCGGCAGTGCCGTTTCCGAGTCGGTCCGCCGCTCGCCGAGATCGGGCAGCGTGCCTGTCGGCTCGCCTTTGGCGTCGAAAAATTCCACAACGCCGTCGCGGTCATCGGGCCCGGTGCCGACCGCGATCGCGTCGACACCGTCTTTGTCCTTGATTTCGATCCGTCCGCCGCCACCCTTCACGACGCGGCCCATGTGCACGAGGATCGTGCCGTCGTCATTCTCGATCACGATCTCCTTGCAGACCAGCCGTGTGGACTCGAGGGAGTCGACGCGGGCGGCGTCGAGTTCGACCTGGGGCACCGCGATCGCCCGCATCGCCAGCCCCAAGGCCAGAAACAGGAGCGGATAGACCGTCCAACGCTCGCGACTGGTCATCGCCTCAATCCCCGTGGAGTTGTCGGAGGCGGGCGGAGAGCCGCAGGATCAGCTGCACCCGCTCAAACTGATCGAGCCAGTCGGAGGTGACGGCGGCGATCTGATCGGTCGGTGGCGCCCCCACGCCGCTGGCGCAGCTGTCGCCCAGTTGCGCCGAGGCCGCGGCGCGGTAAGCGGAGAGGGTTCTGTCGCCATAGAAAAGCACCGGCGAAAAGTCCTCGCTCAGGAACGCCGCCACCGGCACACGCTGCCCACCGCAGACCTTGAGATGGGCGGCGATGTCGGGTCGGGCATCCCGATCGAGGAACCGCAGGTCGATGGAAGGGGCGGCGGCCGCGAAGTGCGCGAAGATAGGACACTGGTTGACACAGTCGCCGCACCACGCGCCCGAGAGCACGAGCACCGGCATCTTTCGGACGAAGGATGCCAGAAGCGTGGCCTGGGCAGGGGTGAGTTTCACGCGGGCGTGGAAGGCATCCCAACGGCTCCGCTGATCCGGGGTCGCGTGGCGGGCCAGAAAGTCGTGGTAGGGCAGGGCGGCTTCGAACGCAGCCTTCCAGGCCTCAGGGGTTGGCGGGGCGCCTGCTCCCGCGATCGGCGTGGCTGCGGCGGAAGGTATGACAACGTCGGCCATGAGCGATGGGCTCCAAGGTGATTTTGTACGGGCGAGCATAGCCGTTTGCAGTGGAAACGGGGGCTGCGGCCGGCACCCGACCGGGGAGATGGTCAGGAAAACCGGAAAAACGCCCGAAATGAATGCCGAAAACGCCCTTGACCCCTAAAAACACCTTCCCTAATGTCCCCGAGCCTGAAGGCCTGGGGGCGT
>JBIIMX010000495.1:0-2970 GCA_044337765.1 Pirellulales bacterium
TGGTTTCTGGGTCGCCTGCAGACGGCCCGCGACAAGGCCCGTGTGCTGGACGGCCTCGAGGGGGCGGCGTCGTCGGCGGGGAAGTCGTTCGACCGTGCCAAGGTCGATCGACTGTTGTCGGGGCTGGAGCAGCGGATGTTCCTGCTGCACAGCGTGCACGACGACGAGGAGACCGTGTTTCAGTCGCGGTGGACGATGGCCTATCTCCGTGGGCCGCTCCTGCGTGAGGAGATCCGTCGGCTCACGCAGGCAGGAGCCGCGCAGGCCGTGGCGGCAGGGGCAGCCGGTGCTGCCGCTTTCGGTGGCGGCAGTCAGGCGGCTGCCGGACGAGACGCCATGGCGGGCGGAGCGCGTCCGCTCCTGCCGCCCGGTGTCCGCGAGGTGTTTCTTGCGCCGCGGCATGCCATTCCGCTGGACGGCGTGGTGCACTACCGGCCCGCGATCCTCGGCAGGGGAAGAGTGCGGTTCGCCAAGCCGGCCGCCCGGATCGACGTCAGCCGCGAGGTGTTCTGCCTGGCGCCGGCGGGTGATTCACTCGGCGAATCGGCCTGGGAGCAGGCGGACCAG
The DNA here is from genome assembly GCA_044337765.1 of Pirellulales bacterium. Taxonomy (GTDB): domain Bacteria; phylum Planctomycetota; class Planctomycetia; order Pirellulales; family UBA1268; genus CAMCQY01. Next base: position 568 of record JBIIMX010000495.1, read on the forward strand.
TTCGTGGAAGCTCCGGAGGTGGAGCCGGCCCCGCGCACCGGCAGCTTCGCGTCGTTGCCCTCGGCACTGGCCGGTCCCAAGGGTTATGCCTCTCTGGCCACGGCGCTCAAGAGCCATCTTGGCCGCACCTCGCGGCTGGTGCTCTGGGCGGCGCACGAGGTCGACGCCGTGTCGCGGCCAGACGAGAGCGAGTCCGACTTCCGTGTGCGGATCGCGCAGAAAGTCAGGGAGTGGCGCGACGCCGAGATCGACAGGGTCCGTGATCGCAATGCAGCCAAGCTCGCATCGCTCACAGACCGCATCGACCGGGCCCGTCAGAAGGTCGAGCGTGAGCGGGCCGAGGCCAAGAACAAGTCGATGCAGACCTACGTGTCGATCGGTTCGGCGGTGCTCGGCGCCCTGTTGGGCCGCAAGGCGGCCACGTCGACGAACATCGGTCGTGCGGCCACGTCGATGCGATCGGCGAGCCGGAGCGCCCGGCAGCAGGCCGACGTCGTGCATGCCGAGGAGAGCCTCGCCACCCTCGAGGAACGGCGGCAGGTCATCGAGGATGAAGTCGCGGCCGAACTGGAGCGGATCCGGCTGGAGTCGAGCCCGGAGCGCATCGAACTCGAAGCGATGGAGATTCCGGCTCGTAAGACCGACATCGCGGTCGACGACGTGGTGCTCGCATGGGTGCCGCAGGAGCCTGCCGAAGGCGGACGGCGGAATGTGGAAGGCGGGATCTGGTGATGGAGACCACCGGCGTATCCCGGGAGATCGTGCTCGTCGATTGTCCGGATGAAGTGGGGCTGATCCATCGGATCACGGGTGTGCTCGGGGCGCACCGTCTCAACATCGAGAGCAACCAGGAATTCGTCGACACCCTCGCGCGGTATTTTTTCTTTCGCGCGGAAGTAAGGCCGGCAGCGGGCGAGGCGGCGTTGCCGGCAAGCGGGAGCGTGGCGGCGGATCTCGCCCGGGTGCTGCCGTCTGCGGCCCGCGTGCGTGTGACCGGGGCGGAGCGGCGACCGATCGTGGTCTGTGTCACCCGCGAGCCGCACTGCCTCGGCGAACTGCTGCTGCTCGACGCCGTGGGCGATCTGCCGGGGCGGATCGTGGCGGTGGTCAGCAACCACGACCTGCTCCGCGGGCTCGTTGAACGGTTCGGTCTGCCCTTCCATCACGTTCCGCACCACGACGCGTCGGGCCGGGATCTGTCACGGGAATCGCACGAGGCGGCATTCGCGCAGGCGATCGACCGCTACGCGCCGGAATATGTCGTTCTGGCGCGCTACATGCGCGTGCTGTCGCCATCCTTCGTCGCGAGGTATCCCGGCCGCATCGTCAACATCCATCATTCCTTTCTGCCGGCATTCGCGGGCGCGAGTCCCTACCGGCAGGCGTTTGCACGGGGCGTGAAGGTGATCGGCGCCACCGCGCACTTCGTCACCGCGGAACTCGACGACGGGCCGATCATCGCGCAGGATGTGATCCACGTCGACCACACCTTTACGCCGGAGCGAATGGCGCAGGCGGGCCGCGACGTGGAAAAGCTCGTGCTTGCGAAGGCCGTGCGGCTCGTGCTCGAGGAGCGGGTTTTTCTGCATGGACGTCGCACGGTTGTGTTTGAGTAGAAAATTTTTCTAACGTGCTCGGTGCAATGGACAAGATGAAATCTCGTCCCCACGGTGCAACGGACAAGATGAAATCTCGTCCCCACGGGGTCTGGGGTGCGAGTTGATTCTCGTGGGTGCGAGTTTCCAACTTGCACATGGCCCTCGACACGACCTGGACCGCAGGCTCTTGCGACAGGGATCACTCGGCCAAAAGGTCGCGAAGCATTGTGATGGCCCGCATGCGGAGCCGCGAGACGGTGCCTTCGCAGACGTCGAGCACGTGGGAGATCGCCACCTGGCTTTTGCCTTCGAGCAGGAAATCGATCACCTGCCGTTCGCGGGCAGGGAGGTGCGGGAGGGCATCGTGCAGTCGGACGCAGCGGCTGGTCTGCGACCCCACCGTATCGCAGGCGGCATCTTCATCGGCCACGCGTTCGTGCAGACGGCCCGCCCTGCGCTTGTCGAGCACGGAGAAAACCGTGGCATGCTTTCGATGCCGGCGATGTGCCCGGGCAACATCGGCCGCCCGCTCGCGGACGAGCCAGACAAGATACGCCGTGCCGGCATCTCCGATACGGCCAGAGCCTGCGGTGCGGTTGCGCGGAGTGAACGGCGTCACCACGCGGTCGCCGGCTGCCGATCCCGGCAGCCGGCGGAGATGGTCGAGCACGAGCGAGATCGCCTCGTCGACCGAGGATGGATCGTGAATCCCGAAGCGGTATAGCGCTGCTTTCGCCACACGCTCCGCGAGCGGAAGAATGGTTACGAGCAGTCCTTCGAGGTGCACCTGTTCCCCTGACTCCTG
>JBIIMX010000496.1:0-2968 GCA_044337765.1 Pirellulales bacterium
AGTCCGGACGGGGTTGTCGAGTTTCCGCTCGCCGCGGACGATCTCGCGCAGGACGAGCGGGGCGGCGTGCGGATCATGCTCACCGTGGGGCCGACTCCGGGAGAACTCGCGGACGAGTCGGCCGCGGTGGGCGACGGCGACGGTGCCGTTGTCGGGGCCCCCGGGAGCCGTTGGCAGATCGACTATGCTCTTCTCACCGTCGCCGGCCGGACCCTCGCGGAGGATGGCTCTGGCGACCATCGAGCCGCCCCGGTGGGCCTGCCGTTGCCGACACCCTAGGCAGGTCACTGCGATGCCCATGACGCCCGACACGATGATCGAAACCGATGCGCTGACCAAGCGGTTTGGCGAGTTCACCGCTTTGGACGGGCTTTCGATCAGCCTGCAACGGGGGCGGATCCTCGGCTTCATCGGCCCCAACGGCGCGGGCAAGACCACCACGATCAAGATCCTCGTCGGGGCGATCCGGCCCACCAGCGGCTGGGCGCGGATCGCCGGCGCCGACTGCGTGCGCGACGCCCGGCGGATCAAACGGCTGGTTGGATACATGCCCGACGTGTTCGGTTCGTACGACGCCATGCGGGTGCGGGAGTATCTCGATTTCTTCGGGGCCGCCTTCGGCATCGCCCGCCGTGCTCGGACGCGGCGGATCGCCGAGGTGCTCGACACGACTGGCTCGACCCACATGCAGGATCTGTATGTCGAGTCGCTCAGCCACGGCATGCGGCAGCGGGTCGGGATCGCCCGCACGCTGATGCATGACCCCGAAGTGCTCATCCTCGATGAGCCCGCCAACGGCCTCGACCCGCAGGCACGGATCGAGATGCGGGAACTGCTTCTGCGGCTGGCCGGCCTGGGCAAGACGCTGATCGTCACGAGCCATATCCTTCCCGAACTGGCACGGATCTGCGACACCGTGGCCATCATCACCAAGGGGAGGCTGCGGGCGTTCGGGACGCTCGACCAGATCATGCGTTCCTTGAGCCAGAGGCGCACGTTCGAGGTGCAGCTGCTCGATGCCGGCCAGGCGGCCCGGGCCTCGGAACTCGTCCGCGAGGTGGTGTCCGAGGCCGAGCGGCCGACGGTGGCCGTGTCGGCCGCGGAGGCGATCGTCCGGTTCGATACCGGCCGGACGGATGCAGAGTTGGCGGGCATGCTCGCCCGGCTCGTCGAGGGCCGGCTGGGAGTCGTGCAGTTTCGCGAGGTGCCCAAGGATCTCGAGGATGCGTTCCTGTCGGTCACCCGCGCCGAAGCGGAGCCGTCATGATCGCGATCATCCGGCGGGAGTTCCTCGCCATCCTGCGGACCCCGTGGGTCGTGCCGTCGATCGTGGCGGCGGCCGGCTGCTTCGCGGCGCTCGTGCTTTGGCGATGGCCGGCCACCGGGCTCGTCGACTTTTCGGGTGCGCAAGCCCGCGAGGTGTTTCGCATCTTCGCCCTCGGTCTCTTCGCCGGAGTGCTCCTGCTCGTGCCGGCCATTCCGGCCACGTCGATCGTTCGCGAGCGTCGGCAGGGCACTCTCCTCTTGTTGCTCGATTCTCCGCTCAGTCCGGCCTCGATCTACTTCGGCAAACTGCTTGCCATGCTCCTGTTCGCGGCCTTGCTCGCCTGCACGAGCCTGCCGGCCATGGCCGCCTGTTACGCGATGGGAGGCATCGATCTTTACCGCGACGTCTTTTCGCTCTACGCGGTGCTCGGGCTGCTGACGGTCGAGTGCATCGCTCTGGGGCTGCTCATCAGCACGTTCGCCCAGTCGACCGACTCCGCGGTGCGGTTGACATATGCCGCCGTCTTCACGCTGTGCTTCCTGACGCTCGGGCCGCATATCCTGCTGCGGGGGCAGGCAGGGTGGAAGGCCGAAGCCGCCGGACTCGTGCGCGGGCTCTCGCCGCTGCCGGTCATGCTGCAGCGGGTCGGCCTAGGGGGGGCTGGATCACAAGGGCTCGTGGAACGGGATTCCGGCGGCGGCGTCTTTTTCCTCGGCGGCTGCCTGCTGACGCTCGGCGTGATGGCGTTCACGCTGCTCCATCTCAACCACCGGCTGTTCGACCGTGCTCGTTCACAGGGCGCGATCACCGACGAGCAGTCGGGCTCGGTGCGGGCGCTGCGGCGGCTGTTCTTCATCGTCGATCCGCAACGCCGGTCAGCCGGGATTCCCGATTGGCTCAATCCGGTCATGGTGAAGGAGTTTCGCACCCGCCGGTTCGGCAGGTTGCACTGGCTGCTGCGGCTGATCGCCGTGTTCGCCCTGGCGTCTTTGCTGATCACCTTCGCCGCCACCACGGGCACGATCGACTGGGGTGTCGAGGCGATCGGCGGTGCGATGGTGCTGCTGCAGGTTGCGATCATCGTGGTGATCACGCCGAGTCTCGCATCGGGGTTGATCAGTACCGAGGTCGAAAGCCGCGGTTGGGAGCTCTTGCGAATGACGCCGCTGTCGACGCTGCGGATCGTCACCGGAAAGCTCGCCAGCGTGGCGTTGACGACGATGCTCGTGCTGCTGGCGACGCTGCCGGGATATGCCGTCATGATGGCCATCCGGCCGGCCATGTGGCTGCAGGTCTCACTGGTGATGGTCTGCCTCGTGCTGACCGTCGTCGTGACGCTCGCCGTCGGTGCCGCGGTGGGAAGTTTGTTTTCGCGAACGGCCACCGCCACGGTGGTCACGTACGCCGTGCTGATGGCGATGTTTCTCGGGCCGCTGCTCGTCTGGTCGGCCCGCGAGCGGCCTTTCGGCCACGAGGTCGTCGAGTCGGCGTTGTCGCTGACCCCGTTGGGAGCGGCGCTGTCCGCGATCAGGATGCCGGGTTTTGGCCAGTATGACCTGATCCCATGGAGCTGGCGGGTGGCGGGAATCGTCACGGCGGCGGCGCTGGTGATCCTGGGAATCCGTGTCCGCAGGCTGACGGAGCCGTCATGATGTTCGCGGGTGTCCCATCGAACGGCATCGTCCCGTACGCCGTGACCCT
>JBIIMX010000497.1:0-2963 GCA_044337765.1 Pirellulales bacterium
CGAGCAGGCCACCGATGCTGGCGGCCCGCTCGCCGGATTGAAGAACACGCTCGACGTGGTGGTGATGCCGATCGACACGGTCGCGGAACTTCCGCGGGCCCGTGAGGCGTCGGCCCGATTTCGCGAGGTGTTTGGCGTCGAGCCGGTCGTGGCCTTCGCACCCCGAGAGGCCGGGGGCCTCGTGGCGATGAATTCGCCGCCCGCGCGGGCGACCGCCGACCATGAGGTGACGCTCAAGGCCGACACGGTCGGCCGCGTGGTCAACGGCGTGGTGGTCTGGCCGGAGGCTGCCATTCGTGACCGGCTGGGACGGGAATCTCTCGTCGATCAGGGCATTTCCACGGGGGAATCCCGCACGCTTGTGATCGGTGCCACGCTTCCGCCGCGGGCTGGGAATGGCCGGGGAACGGCGGGTAGCGACAGGCCTGCGGTCTGCCTGCTCGATACCGCATTTGACGTCGATAAAGAAGGTTTTCTGGTGGTGAGGGAGCCGGCGTGACGGCGGGCGGAAGCCAGGGCTGTCCGCCCGGCCACGCATGAATCGGCCGGTGCCAACGGTCCAATCTTGGTGTTGCGAGGAGAAGCGTGTATTCTTCGTGGTTGTCGAGCACCCCTAGCTCAATTGGATAGAGCATCGGTCTACGGAACCGAAGGTTGCTGGTTCGAGCCCAGCGGGGTGTATTTTCTGTTGAGCGTCCGCGAGTGCCGCATCCGCTCCGGCAAGAAGAGGGCCCGGGCATGTCATCGCTGGCATACCCGGGCCTGTTCTGATTGCTTTGCTGCATCACAGCGAGTCGGAACTACAGCGACTTCCGCCGCTCGAGCAATGCTAGCGAGCCCATCACGAGGGCCAGCACGCTGCCGAACGAACCGGGGTCGATTTCGGGAACCGAGGTTGGGGGACCAGCTTGGCTCGTGCCAGCCAGCGTCACAGCCCACAGGGCCACAGCGACGGCGAACAGTTTCATCATGGGGAGCAGTCGGCTCATAGAATTCTCCTTTACTGGAACGTCATGGAGCGGGCAACCAGGGGAATCGAGGAAGCAGCCGCCACGCCACGGCGCGTAGTGTCGTTACGGGTTACCCCCCCTGTCAAGCACATGGGCCAGAGGCGCAGCCGAGGGGGCCGGCGGAGGAGGAGACCGTCGGAAACTGAGGGAAAGGACGGTTTTGAACGCTTTCTGACCGGTCTGTGCGGTTTCGGCCGACACGGCTAGTCTCTCGGCCATGGAATCGCATCCCTTCCCACACCGCATCGTCGGCTTCGATCCCGGCCTGAACACCACCGGCTATGGCGTGGTGGAGTGGTCGGGCCGCGCCGTGCGACTGCTGGAGGCGGGCACTGTGCGGTCCCGGAGCGAGTTGCTCGAAACCCGACTGGCCGAGATCCATGCCGGTGTCCGCGAGGTGCTGGAGGCGTTTCGGCCCGGAGCATTGGCGATCGAACAGATCTTCGTGCACGCGAAGTTCCCCAAGACGGCCATCCTGATGGGGCATGCTCGCGGCGTCATCTGCCTCGCCGCCGCGCAGGCAGGTCTGGCCGTGCACCACTACCTGCCCAACCGCGTGAAGAGCACGCTGACCGGCAACGGCCATGCCGGCAAGGAACAGATGCAGATGGCCGTGCAGCGGGAGTTGGGGCTCGTCAGCCGGCCCGAACCAGCCGACGCAGCCGACGCCCTGGCCATAGCGCTGGCCGACTACCACCTTCGCCTCCGGCCGCTTCATGCCGGGCTTGCCATCGACCGCATCGGGAGTTCACGTCCATGATCAAGCGAGTGTCCGGAGTGCTCGAGCGAGTGGAGCCAACTGGCGTCGAACTGGCGCTGGGCCATGCCGTGCACGAGGTGCTCGTGCCGGAACTCGTCCGCCGCGGGCTGCAACAAAAGCTCGGCCAGACCATCACACTCCACACCCTCGAATTCCTCGAGGGCAACCCCACACGCGGGAATATGGTGCCGCGACTGGTGGGCTTTCTGACCGAGGTGGAGCGGGAGTTTTTCGAGCTGATTTGCGAGGTGGACGGCGTGGGCGTCCGAAAGGCGCTGCGGGCCATCGTCCGGCCGGTCGGCGAGATCGCCACCGCCATCGAGGAGCAGGATGCCGCCCTGCTTTCCACGCTGCCCGGCATCGGCGCGGCCACGGCCGAACGAATGATCGCCAAGCTCCGACGCCGGATGCCGAAATTCGCCCTCCTCGTGGCCCGCGAGGCCCCCGATCAGGCCGGACCGGCTGACGTGCTTTCCGAAACCTTCGAAGTGCTTCGGTCTTTGGGCCACTCCGACACCGAGGCACGCCGGCTCGTGGAAGGCCTCCGCGAGGGGAAGAAGAAATTCAAGGACGTCCAAGAAGCCCTCGAGGCCATCTACCGCCAGATGCATCGGGCTCGGTAGCGGCAACGTCGACTTTCGTACGGGCCGGGGATGCCCACGCGGAATCCTCGATAGGAAATGCTTGCATCCTTGCTTCGAGGTGTCTGCGACGCTGTCTTGGACGAGGTCAGGCTCCCCGGACAACGAAGCGAGCGTCAGTCGCCTCGGCGCCGACCGTTCCGGCACTCCCCTGCACCCGATTTTTGCCGGTCGGGTAGGATGCCCCATTGGAGACACGCCATGGAAAGCTTCCGTCAGCCCACAGTGCAGGCCGTCGACGATGCGCCCCAGGAGGACCGTGCGCTGCGGCCGCAGCGGTTCAGCGAGATGGTTGGACAGCGGGCCGTTTTCGAACGGCTGTCGATTGCCGTCGATGCATCGCGGAAGCGGAGCGAAACGCTCGGCCACATTCTTCTCGACGGGCCGCCGGGCCTCGGCAAAACGACCTTTGCGACCTGCATTCCACGGGAACTCGGCACCACGCTCCAGATAGCCAGCGGTGCGGCGCTGGCCGCGCCCAAGGATCTGCTCCCCTACCTCACCAATGCCGCCGAGGGATCGGTGCTGTTCATCGACGAGATCCACCGCCTG
>JBIIMX010000074.1:0-11435 GCA_044337765.1 Pirellulales bacterium
GCCGCCGGTTGAGCTTGTAGTTCAACTCGATGCTGTTGAAGTTGGAACTGATCGTCGAGTCGTAGGTCTGGGCGAAGGTGAACCCAGGCAGCCCCGGCAGGATGGTGCCGGTCAGCGGCGTCACCAGAAACGAACGTGGCATGGCATTGTAGCTGTCGCGCACGAAGAAGCTGAGGCCGCCGTAGTAGGTGAATTCGAGCGACTGATCCCGGTCGAGATCGTCACGGCTGATATGCTCGCCGATCGTCAGTCGACCGCCCGGCACGAGATCCCAAGGAACGCCGGTGGTCACGAAGGTGCCGGCGAGATTGGAACGCAGTGATGGATTCGGCAAGCCGACGACCGATGGATCGTAGCCGATCACACGGCGGTAGTTGCGACTGCGGCTCATCATCAGCACTTCGGCCGAGCCATACCATCGGCCGCTGGAGAACCACTTGCCCGAACTCGACTCGAAAGGCATCTCCTCGAGTTCGAAGTCCTGCACTCTCAGGCCATCGGCTGCATGGGCAGACACCTCGTCGAGCAACTCGGGGCTGACGATCTCCCGACCGACAACCTCTTCCGGTGCCGCGAGCAGCAATGGACCATCGGCCTCCGGCTCAGCGGCGGTTTCGTCATCGGGGAGCACTCGCTCGAGAGGCTTTGGAATCTCCAAAGCCGAGACCTCGTCCTCGGCCCACGCCGCCGTCATGCAGGCGAACAGGACCGCAACTGGCAGCAGCATCCAGACGCTGTCAGGCAGGTTCCGCACGGCACGGTAGGTCACGGTGGCGATCAATGTCGGTCAGCAGTTGCAGCCAAAGGAAGCGGATCATTTCGGAGAATCGGCACAATCCCTACTCTCCATCGTCACACCCCCAGCCGCTTCCACACTCATTTTCGGCAGACTCGCCCGGCTGTCTCCCAGTCCTCCCAGACCCCCGTTTCGCCCCCCCTGGCAGGGACAGGCCAGAACCACCGCGGGAACCGAATGCCTGCGAGCGACCCCGCCCGCACAACCGGCAGAAATCCGTGTCAGCTTGAATCTTTTCAGGTGCCGATTCGATGACTAGGGAAGAGTAGAGAAGCCGTCCCGTGGGTCGGCGTCGGAGGAGTCGATGCGGCTGAAGCGACATCACCTATTGCTGGGCGGTCTCCTGCTGTTTTTTGCAGGCGTGCAGTTTCGCCTCGTCGAGTCGTTCACCCTCAGCGAACGCTCCAGCCACTTCATATCCGCCCAGCTCGGCGACAAGGGCGGGCTTCAGTCCCAGATGCTTTGGCAAAACATCCCTTCCCGCAAGGTGGTGACACCGCCACGCTGGCTGGGGCTGGCGCTGATGTCGGTGGGCTCGGTGCTGACGCTCAAAAGCCTCTCGATGAAAAACGCCGAGTGACGCCCGCGACAGCGGGCCTGCACTGCATGCATCAAGCGGGCGGGCGACCTACGCCACGACGTCCCGCATGACGTGCCCGTAAACATCCGTCAGCCGCATGTCACGGCCGCTGAAACGATAGGTCAGCTTCGTATGGTCGATGCCCAACAGGTGGAGCATCGTGGCATGGAGGTCGTGGATCATGAACTTCTTCTCGACCACCCGATAGCCGAAGTCATCGGTGGCCCCCGTGATCGTGCCCCCATTCACGCCGCCGCCGGCCATCCACATGGAAAATGCCTGCGGATTGTGGTCGCGGCCGTCGCTGCCTTGTGCGAAAGGCGTCCTTCCGAATTCACCGCTCCAGACCACGAGCGTGGAGTCGAGCATCCCGCGGTCCTTGAGATCGCGGATCAGGGCCGCGATCGGCTGGTCGACCGCCCGAGCGTTGTTGGCGTGTCCCTCCCGGAGTTTGGTGTGCTGATCCCATCGGTCGGCGTTGATCGACGGGCAGGTGAGCTCCACGAACCGCACTCCCCGCTCCACCATGCGCCGGGCCAGCAGGCACTCGGTGCCGAAGATCTGCGTCGGCTTGTACTCGGCCTCCAGGCCATATGCGCGTTTCGTCGCCACCGATTCCCCGGAGAGATCGAGCAGATCGGGCACTTCCGTCTGCATCCTGTAGGCCAGTTCCTGGTTGGCGATGGCGCTCTCGAGCGCGTCGGGCGGCGTTTCGCCTGCCGCAATCCGCTCGGCGAACCCCCGGTCGAGCCGGCGGGCCAGTTCGAGCTTGGCGAGCTGATGCTTGGCCGACTTCTCCAGTGGCTTCACGTTGGCGAGCCCAATGCCATTGGGCTTGATGACCGACCCTTGAAACGTCGCCGGCAGGAAACCGTTGGTGAAGTTGTCGAGGCCACCGACCGGGATGAGGCCGCCGTTGATGACCATGTAGCCCGGAAGTTCGTCGTTGTCACTGCCAAGGCCGTAGGTCGTCCACGCGCCCATGCTCGGCCGGCCCTGCAGGCCCGAGCCGGTGTGGAGAAAATAGTTGGCATTGGTGTGCTCGGGAAACTCGCTCGTCATCGAGCGAATGATCGCCAGCTCATCGACGACCGATCCCATCTGCGGAAAGAGGTCGCTCACGGGGATGCCGCTCTTGCCAGAGGGCTGAAATTTCCAGGGGCTCGGCAGCACCGTGCCCACGTTGTTGAACTGCGTGGCATCGACCTTGAAGAGCGCGTGCGGATCCTTGCCGGCATACTTTTCGAGCACCGGCTTCGGGTCGAAGCTGTCGACCTGGGACACACCGCCATCCATGTAGAGAAAGATCACGCTCGTCGCCTTGCCCGCATGATGCCGGGCCGGGAGGAAAACGTCCGTGCCCGCCGCCCGCGCCGCATCGCGTGCCAGGAGCGCAGCGGCCGCCACGGCACCGAAGCCGCAGCTGCTCGAACGAAGCATTTCCCGGCGGGATACGGCCGGGGGTCGGTATCGACCGCAGTGATGAGAGGCCTGTCTCATGGCACGAAAATGAATTCCTTGGTGTTGATCAGGGCATGGGCGAGGTCGGCCCACGTGGCCTCGTGCCGCGGCTGGTCGGCAAAAGACACGCCGTAATCTGCCGCCTGGGTGGCGAGAAACTCGATCGCCGCGGCCCGTTCCTCCGCGGTCGGTCCCCGTGCAAACGCCTCACGATACATCCCATCGATGCGGGCCTCCGGCGAGAGCGCCCCATCCCGGAGCGTCTTCGTCGCCCAGAGAGTCGCCTGCTCCTTTACGAACGGATCATTCATGAGGGTGAGCGATTGTGCGGGGACGTTGGTCACATTCCGCCGGCCCATCGCCTGAAACGGCACCGGCAGGTCGAAAGCCAGAAGAAAACTCGGCAGAAAGTTGCGGCGGATCCTGGTGTAGATGCTCCGCCTGCCAGCGCCGTCAAGTGGCCCGCTCTGCGGCTTGCCGCGGCCGTCGTGAAACGGCGTGATGAAGACCTCCACGCTCGGCCCCCCGAGCGTACGGTCGAGCCGGCCCGACACGGCGAGGATCTTGTCGCGGATCGCCTCCGCTTCGAGGCGTCGCAGTGGAGCATGGTGCAGCAGCAGATTGAGGGGATCCTTCTCCACAGCCCGCGGATCGCGGCCGCCGGACATCCGCCAGGTGCTACTCGTCACGATCTCCTTCACAAGCCTCTTGACGCTCCACCCCTCTTCGCGAAACCGCACTGCGAGCGTGTCGAGCAGCGACTGGGCCACCGGATCGGAGGCGGCTTCGCCGAGCTTGCCGAAATTGTCGGTGGTGGGCACGAGGCCCCTGCCAAAGAGGTGGTGCCAGAGGCGGTTTACGATCACGCGGGTGGTGAGCGGGTTGGCAGGATCGAGCACCCGATCGGCCAGTTCCCGGCGGCCCGAGGAATGCTTCGGCCACTGGGGTTGGCTCGGCCCATCGATCGCCTCCAAAAAACGCCGCGGGGAGAGTTCACCGCGGCGGGCCGCGGAGCCCTTCAGGAGAACGTATTGATCGATGCCATTGCCGTCGAGGATCGCCGGCGTTGTGGCCGACACGAGCTGCACGTCGGCCAGGATCGCGTGCCGGGCCGCGGCCAGCGCGATCGCCTCGTCCACAGCCCGCCTTGCTGCCGGGGCGGTCCAGTCGAACCCTGCGTCGGCGAGCCGCAGGTTGACGGCCGCGGGACGCGGCGGATCGCTGCGTCGCGGCTGCTCGATGGAGGCCACTGTCTCGGCGACCGACACGGCGTTCTCGATCGCTGCATACTCCACATGCACCACGTGTCCGTTCTCCCAGCTCAGATCCTTCCGCAGATCCTGCCGGATCCACTTCCATTCTCCGCCGGTGTTGGCCGTGAGAAGGTGCGACCCATAGATCGGCCCTCCCTGCAGCAGCAGGTGGCCGTCGACCACGACGAAGATCTGCACATGTCCACGGACGCGGTGCCAGATCACACCGTCCTTGATCAGTACCTTCGGCGTCCGCAGCACGCGGCCGGCGCGATCGACGTCGCCCAGCGGCGGCGTGTCCCGCTCGCCTGTCGACTTCGTTGCCGACCAGATCGCATCGCTCCGCGCATGCCCGAGCGGCTCGATACGCAGTTCGCGCGGCCGGCCCTCGACGGTGGGCAGGAGCACCGGCTCGCCAACGGGCACGGTCGACAGGCCCCAGGCGACTCCGTCAGCGATGATGGGCGTGGAAAGCTCTCCGCGGCTGTAGTCGGCGATCACGGTCTCGCCGGGAGCCGGCGGGGCCTCGACCGCCGCGGACAGGCCGTCGGATAAGGTCTCGGACAGGCCAGCAGTCAGACTCTCTTCGGAAGGTCCCAGCGCGGCCCCGACGAGCGGCATGAGCCTGCGGCGGGCGTCGACAGCGGCGGCCTCGAGCCTGCGGGCCACCTCCCTATTGGCTTCCAGCGTCTCGAAGGGCGCCTGCCGGTAGCTGCTCGACATCAGCATGCCGGAGAGGGCGTAGTAGTCTTCGTTGGAGATGGCGTCGAACTTGTGATCGTGGCAGCGGGCACAGCCAAGCGCCAGTCCGAGAAACGCCTTGCCGAAGGTGTCGATGCAGTTGTCCATCCGGTCGGCTTCGTCCTGCTGAATGTCGACAGGCCCATGCACCGCTTCGCCCAGAAACCAGAACCCCGTGCCGACGAGCGATTCGTTTGACCCACTTTTTGCGTCGAGCCGCGGGCGTTCCATCAGATCACCGGCGATCTGCTCGCGGACGAACTGGTCGTAGGGAAGATCGTCGTTGAACGCCTTTACGACCCAGTCGCGGTACCGCCAGGCATTCGGAATGATGTAGTCAAACTCGTGTCCCCTCGCCTCGCCATACCGAGCCACATCCAGCCAGTGCCTCGCGAACCGCTCGCCATAGTGGGGTGAGGCCAGAAGCCGGTCGATGTAGCGGTCGAAGGCATCTGGGTCGGGATCGCTGGTCACCCCGACGATGTCGGCCGGATCAGCCGGCAGACCGGTGAGAATCTCCGCCGCCCGCCGCACGAGCACCTCGCGGGAGGCTTCGGCCGCCGGCTCGATCCCGGCCGACTCGAGCCTCGCGAGCACGTAGCGATCGATGTCGCTCTTGCACCAGCCAGCGTTTTTGACGGCGGGCGCTGCCGCCGCCCGTGGCGGATGCCAGCACCAGTGCTCCGCCTTCCGCCTGGCGAGATCGAAGGGCTCGACGCCGGTCTTCGCGGTACCGGCTGGCGTGCCATCGTTCGGCCAAGGCAGGCCGCGTCGGACCCACTCTTCGATGGTCTCGATGGCCACCGCCGGCAGTTTTCCTTCAGGCGGCATCTGGAGATCGCCGTCGTAACGGACCACCTTCACGAGCAGACTCTCGTCGGGTTTGCCCGCGACGGCCACGCCCTCGGCGGAGAGAAAATCGGCTCTGGAATCGAACGACAGCCCGCCCTCCGGGTCACCAGCCTTTGCTGAATGGCACTCTGCACAGTGCTGCACGAGCAGCGGACGCACCTTCGCCTCGAAAAACTCGAGGTCCTCAGGCCGGGTCTGCGTGCCCTCAGGTCTGCCCGTCACAGTCTCGGCGCGAGCCGTGGCAATCCCACGAAGACAACCCCATGGGAGTCCCCCCAGAAAGATGACTCCATAGACCGCCGCCACGAGCCACGCCAGCCGGGCGCGAAACGGACGACGTTTGAACAGGCTTGCGTTCATCACGGCCCATGCTCCCATCACCGCGAATCCAAAGGGAATTGTATCCTTGGGATGGCACCCGTAGGTGCCACCCCTTACCCATTCCTGCCGAAAGAGTTGCCGAAATCAGCGACTGCGACAAAAAGTCGATGCTTTCCGCCATGAAAGCACAATAACTCTTCCGCCCTGGAAGTCTCTGCTGAAGTGGTCGACCCCGTGGCCACAAGTTTTCACAGTCCGAGAAGAAAGACACGGCAAGTTAGGAAACTCGCCGCCACGAAGGGCTCTGCCGAGGCGGTCGACCCCGTGGCCACAAGTTTTCAACTTGTGAAAAGCAAAGACACGGCAAGTTAGGAAACTCGCCGCCACGAAAAGCAAAGACACGGCAAGTTGGGAAACTCGCCGCCACGAAGGGCAAAGACACGGCACGGCCGGAAAACTCCCCGCCACGGGGAGGTTGTGCAGGTGCCGGGTCGAACACTCCTGCACGCGTGCCGTTTTGGTCTTTTCTGTCCTGTAGACTCTTGCACCATGATCGCTCGTCAGGCACACCACCGGGTCGTCGATACTGCGCCAGCCGGTGAAGTGCCACGTGCTGCCGGTCGCCGCGTGGCGCTCCTGGTCGAAACCTCGAAGGCGTTCGGCCGCGGCGTGCTCCGAGGCGTGAGCCGCTGGCTGCGGGAACACGAACCGTGGAGCCTCTACGCCGACGAACGCGGCTTCGAGGAGGGCGTCCCGCCGGGGCTCGCGAACTGGCCGGTCGATGGCGTCATCTCTCGGGTGCCGAGGGACCGCCTGCCGGTGGCGTGGCAGAAAGGCAAGGTGCCGCTGGTGTCGCTGCGGTGGGAGGAGGGCAACGGCCCGTCGCCCGGCATCCACGCCGACGAGGCCGCCATCTCGCGGGCCGCCGCCGACCATCTGCTCGACCAGGGATTCTCGCAACTCGCCTTCTGCGGCGTCCGCGCCCGCTGGTCACGGCTTCGCGAAGAGGCCTTTGCAACGCATGCTGCCGTCCGCGGTGCCAAGGTGCATGTCTTCGATTCTCCACAGGCCAGCCTGGTGGGCATGTGCGTCGACGCTGTGCCGGCCATCGCACGCTGGATCGAATCGCTGCCGCGGCCGGTCGGCATCATGGCTGCCTACGACGTCAGGGCGATGGAAGTGCTCGACGCCGTGCGGTCGCTCGGGCTCGAATGCCCCGACGACGTCGCCGTGATCGGCGTGGATGACGACGAGGTGCTCTGCAATCTGGCGTCGCCAAACCTCACGAGCGTGAATCAGAATTTGGAATGTATCGGCTACGAGGCGGCAAGGCTGCTCACCACCCGCATGAACGGCGAGGATGCCACGGAGACAAGCGTCTTCGTGCCCCCGCTGGGCGTGACCATCCGCCGCAGCACCGACGTTTTGTCGGTCGACGATCCAGATGTGCGACTGGCAATCCGACTGATCCGCTCGAAGGCCTGCGACGGCCTCTCGACCGAGCAGGTCGCCAACGTCACGAGCCTCTCACGGCGTTCGCTCGAGCGTCAGTTCACGCGGGCGCTCGGCCGCTCGCTCCACGACGAGATCGTCCGCACGAAACTGCTCGCAGCCCGCCGACTGCTCGCCGATACCGATCTCAAACTCGCGGCGATCGCGGCCCGCTGCGGCTTTGCCCACGCGGCGCAGCTCTGCAACGTGTTCAAAAAGACCTTCGGCAGCACCCCCACCGAGCACCGCCGCATGTGCCAGCCGTGGACCACGCAGCCGACATGAGATGACGGACTCTTCCATGATGCATGCGCCCGCAACCGATCCGATCGTGATCTACCGCTACCGCGAAACGCTCGCCGCGGTCGATGCCCTCACCGTGGCGATCGACCGCCTCGACCTCTTCACGATGCTCGCTGCCGCACCGGCCGACCTGCCCGCCATCTGCAAGAGGCTCTCGATCCACCCACGACCGGCCGATACCCTCTGCACGCTCCTGGTCGCCAACGGGCTCCTGCGGCGGGATGATGGCGGCATTCTGCACGTGACCGACACCGCGAGGGAGTTCCTCGTGGCGGGCGGGCCCTTCGACGCCCGTCCCTACTACGCGAGCATTGCAGAAAAGCCGGGTGTCGCCGACTTTCTCCGAGTGCTGCGAACCGATCGCCCCGCCAACTGGCCGGGCGAGGAGGGGCAGGCAGACTGGCACGCTGCGATGCGGACAGAGGCCTTCGCGGAATCGTTCACCGCCGCCATGGACTGCCGGGGCCGCGTGCTCGGGCCGGGCCTGGCCGCGGGCCTGGCCGATCGTCCTCCCCACCGACTGCTCGACGTCGGCGGCGGGTCGGGCGCGTATTCGATCGCGGTCGCGCAGGTATTCTCCGACACCCGTGCAACGGTTCTCGAAGCGCAGCCTATCGACGCCATAGCGCGGCGAACGATCGCCGCGGCCGGGCTGGCCGGTCGGATCGATGTCGTCACTGCAGACATGTTTGCCGACGCGTGGCCCGCCGACCACGACACGCACCTGTTCTCAAACGTGCTCCACGATTGGAGCGAGCCCGACTGCCGGCGGTTGCTCGCCCAGAGCGTTGCGTCGCTGCCGGAGGGTGGCCGTCTCCTCGTCCACGACATGCTGCTCGATGACGACAAATCTGGCCCGCTATGGGCCGCCGAGTATTCCGTGCTGCTCACGACGGTGACCCAGGGGCGGCTCTATTCGGCCGCGGAGATCGGGAGCTGGCTCGCGGAAGTCGGCCTGCGGATCGTGGCTCGTGCCCCGACGGCACTCGGCCGCAGCGTGCTGATTGCAGCACGTGGCGAAGGGCACGTTGGAAACTCGCCCCCACGGTAGCACGGGCACGTTGGAACCTCGTGCCCACGGCCGCGGGCCTCACGCTCAGGCGGCTTCCACGCCCGGGCTCTCGCCGAAGTAATACTTCTTGGCGTCGGGATTTGTCAGCACCTCCTGCGCCGTGCCATGGCAGAGGACCTTGCCGGCGCGAACGACATAGCTGCGGTCGGTGATGGCGAGCGTTTCCCGTTCACGGTGGTCGGTGATCAGGATCGAGATGCCGCTGTCGCGCAGGCCCGTGATGACCTTCTGGATCGAGTGGATCGTAACCGGGTCAATGCCGGTAAACGGCTCGTCGAGCAGGATGATCCGCGGCTCGGTCACCAGGCACCGGGCGATCTCGAGCCGCCGCTTTTCGCCGCCCGAGATGTAGTGCGCCTTCGACTTGCGGATCTTCGTGATGTCGAACTGCTCCAACAAGTGCTCGCAACGTTTGCGACGCTCCGCATGCGGCATGCCGATGAGTTCCATGATCGCCAGCAGGTTTTGCTCGACGGTCAACTTGCGGAAAACGCTCTGCTCCTGCGCGAGATAGCCCATGCCGCCATCCCGCGACCGCTTGAACATCGGCCAGTGTGTGATCTCCTCGTCGTCGAGAAGCACACTGCCGGCGTCGGGCATCACCAGCCCACAGGTCATGCGGAAGCTCGTCGTCTTGCCCGCACCGTTTGGGCCCAACAGACCCACGATCTCTCCCGACTCGACATGGAAATCGACGCCGTCCACCACGCGACGGCGGCCGTAGGTCTTCACGAGTCCCGTGACGGACAACAGCGGCATCTGGTTTCTCCTATCACACGATCGGCCGGCACACCGTCGCTGGCCCACGGGCCAGGGGAGCGGCCCTGGGGCGGCACCAACGGCCCGACAAGCGGGCTTCGCGGGAGCCGACCCGCCGGCATCACCGGACGAAACGCATCCTCCCGAAGTTTGGCCACGAGGGCAATCGCAACTCGGACCCCCCGATTTTGACGGGCACGGCCCAGGATGCCGGCACGGCGTGGGGCCAGAAAATCGCCATCGCCTTGCCAATCAGCAGCTTTCGGTCGACGTGGTGCCCCTCCAGCCAGAGCCGGCTGTCCTTGCTGGCAGCGGAGTTGTCGCCCAACACGAAAAACTGGTCGGCCTTGAGTTCGAACTCGAGCCGGTCCTCCTCCAGAATTTCCCCCGGCCGGGCTCCCACGTCGATGGCACCGATATAGTAGGTGTCGCGGAGCACGCGCAGATGTTTGACATGGGCGTCGGCTCCGGTCACGGTGACGCCCACGGGTGCCAGGTCGCTCGGCTCGTCAGCCCCCGCTTCCACCGCATGAGCCACCGGTTGGTTGAGCGACACCTCGCCGATCGTGCGTGTCCATGCCGTGGGCTTGTCGAAGACGATGCGGCGGCCGTCGATGAAGAGCGACAGCTCGTCATCGACGTTCGCAAACAGGATCTTCC
Source organism: Pirellulales bacterium (assembly GCA_044337765.1). GTDB lineage: Bacteria > Planctomycetota > Planctomycetia > Pirellulales > UBA1268 > CAMCQY01. The sequence continues at coordinate 10,290 of JBIIMX010000074.1, forward strand.
AGGATCCCTTCCCACGCAGAGTGGTCCGACCGCGTGCGGCCGACTCGCCCTCCCGGCCACCGGCCACCATGAGTAGGGCGTCGCCAGTCGCGAGATTGATCTCGCAGCGGTGCGCGGCCCCTCCCTCAACGAGATCGACCGCAAGGATGCCCCCCTCTCCACCGGTGATTTCGCAGACCATCTCCAGGGCCAGATCGCCCACCCAGTGCGGCCTGGTTCCGATGGCGTTGTAAGGCTGGAAATCATCGATGAGCGTGGGCCGGCCGCGACCGGCGAGCGACTCGCCCTGCCGAACCCGCTCCCACTCATCGGCCGACGGGAAGAAGTGCCGGTATCGCAGGGTGGCGGCCGCAGCAGCCGAGCCGGCGGAGACGCTGAACGAGCGGCCCTCGTCGGCGGTTGTCCATCGGGCGGCCGGCACCTGCCCACGCGGCGACCAGTCGCTCCAGCAAAGCGGCCACCCTGCCTTCAGCAGATCGGCGGACGTGTAGCGGCTGTCATGCACGCACTGGAGCATCGCCCGCATCGTGTCGGGCGGCTTGCGGGTGATCTCGGCCGGGCCACCATCGCGGCTGGTCCAGATGTCGCCACCGGCGATCGAGACCGTCTCCCCCGGCAGACCGATGAGCCGCTTGATGTAGTTTGTCTTCGCCTCTTCCGGATACTTGAAGACGACAACGTCCCACCGCTTTGGACCGACGAAATCATACGTGAACTTGTCGACGAGAATCCGATCGCCGCTGAACGATGGATACCGAGGGTCGTAGCGGACCTGGCCGCCAGCCCCCTGCACCAGCCGCATCCCGTAGCCGCAGTTGGGGCATTTCGCCGCCGGCACCATCTTGCCAGCCAGCCGCGCCCGGAGTTGGCTGATCGGACCCCGTTCGCTCTCGAGAAGTTCGATGCGTCGCCGCCGCGCCTCCCGCTCAGGCACGTCCATACCGCCACTGGTGTCGCTGGCCTTGAGCGAGACAAGCTCTCGCTCGAGCCTCGCAGCCTCGGTCCGCAAGCTCTGCGACTGATCGTCTTCTTCGGCACTGCAGCCGACTCGGAAGTCACGCTCGCACGACTCACACACCAGATCTTTATGCCGGCCCATCAGCGTCGGCGCCATGGAGCCGGTCGGGATCACGAAGGCCTCCGCCT
>JBIIMX010000557.1:0-2948 GCA_044337765.1 Pirellulales bacterium
GCCGCGTGAAAGAGCGTCCGCCGATCCCGCCCCAGGCATCCACCTTGATCTGCCGGTGCGACACGACGATGCCGACGCGATCGTTGTTCTCGAGCGTCGTCAGCCACGTCCCGTACTGCCGGGAAAACTCGGTCAATCCGCGGAAAATCGACGGGCTGCCGGGATAGCCCGAGCGGGAGTCGGTCGGTAGCGAACCCCAGTTCGGAATCCCCCCGGATGTGCCGATGCCATCCGCACCACGCATGATGGCCAGCCAGCTCGTCGGCAGGATCTGCTCGCCGGTGCCGCTGTCGTTCCAGACCTCCGGATGGATCCACGCCGGCTTGCCCGGCCGTTTGTAGAAGTCCGCCGCATGCGCCGTCCAGTTTGGGCAGGAAATCTGCTCGGCCTGGAAATGCAGGTCCACTTCGTCGACGTTTGCGAACGAAACCGGCGGATAGATCTCGGGCCGCCGGTAGGGACCGGCGTTCGCGGTGGTTCGATCAGGCGCCACGGCGGCCAGGGCCTTGTTGAACATCTCCTGCGCCTCGGGCTGCCAATTGATCGACCGATCGCCGACCGCATCGAGGATCGGGTCCCAAGCGCCAGTCTCCTGGGCCTTCTTCAGCGCCGCCGCGTAGGCCGCCTTCTGCGCCGGGCTCTCGAACTGCTTGCCCTCCACCGTCCACCAGTTCGCCACCCAATCCCATCCGGTGAACGCAGGCAACGCCAAGAGCGGTTCGGTGTAGCGTTTGATTTCCGCCGCGTATTGTTCCGGCGTTATTCCCGCAGACCAGGGCATCGACGCCCCGATCGGCAGTCCCGCGTCCATGCCGACCAGGATCAGCATCTCCCGCAATCCATGAGCCCCCCAGGCACCGAGCGCGTGGGCATGCGGAAACCCGAACGCCACCTTCTGCGGTGCCGCGCCATTGGGATCGGCAGCCAGGCGTTTCTCCAGATCCTGCTGCAGGGCGATCCCGTCGGCAGTGTTCGGAAAAGCGAGCGGATAGCGGCCGGCAAAGATCCGATTGATGAACTGATTCATGCCCAGCCGTTGCGCTGAGCGAAGCATGTCGTCCGCCGTGTCCGCGAATCCCCAGACCGATGCATCGGAAACGTATCCGCCGTAGTCGCCATGCCGCGTCGTCCGAAATGGCCCCCGCGCCGCGAGGCCCGGTCCGATGCGGATGGGCTGGGCGGCGCAGGTGAAGCCCGCCACGTCCGCCCGCAGTTCGTAGCGGCCGGGAGCCAGTGTTGCAGTGAATGCGGCGGGGAGCGTGGCCCGCCACTCGCCGGGCTTGTCCGACGTGGCAGCGGGAAGCGGTTCGCTCCACACCGCCGGCGCTGGTGGCCCCTGCTCGGATTGAGGCCGCAGGGAGAGGGTCATCTTCTCCGGCATCTCGCTTGTCGTCCGGGCGGCGACCGTCACCGGAATCGCCTCCCCGCGGCCAAACCAGATGCGATTGAGCGGCGTCCACACGCTGACCGTTCCCTGGCTGTCGGGCACCCGCACCTCGACCACGGCCTGCAGCGTGTACTCAGTGCCGGCCTGCGGCGCGAGCGTGGGAGCGATGCGGAGCTGATAGAGGCCGGCGAAATCCGCGGGAACCTCCAGCCGATCTTCCGCTCGCTTCAGTTCCTGCCAGTCGCTGTCGCCAAGCGGCGTCGCCCAGACCCGACTCCGGGCCGCCGTGGTGAAGGGAATGGATTTGCCCGCCGTCCAGACGAGCTCCGCAAACTCGGCGGTCGCCCGCTCGTGGTCCGACTGGACGACGCGTCTGACCTGACCCGTGGCCAGGTCGTGGACCTGGAACAGCTCGGCCGGATGGGACCGCTTGACGACGAGGTCGTCGCCGAACACCGCGATGGCCGTCACGGCGGTGATCGGCAGGTTGATCTCGCCCTCGGGCTCGCCAGTCCGGCCGAATCGCCTGAGCTTCGTTCCCTCCAGGGCGTGCACCACACCGGCATCGTCCACGGTGAACACGCCCGGGATCGGCCGCTGCCACTTCAAATCCCCATCGAACCCGACGCCCCGCAGGACGTTGTCGCGTTCGCGGACCACGAATGTCTCCGACGCTTCGGCCACGCGGAAGCTCGTGGCCTTGATGTCCGCTGGCAGGGCATAGACCTGCTTGACCTTGCCGTCTGTGCTGATCCTCAGGATACGGGATCGGTTCTGGTCGAGGCCGTAGAAGTCGCCGCTCGCGCCGGCCTCGACCCGGGCCGGCGCATTCCACTGCACGGTGTCGTTGACGAGAAACTCGCTGCAGGAGGCGAACTTCTTGAAGGTGGGGTCATAGAGGTTGACCGAATGATTGAAATGCGTGTTGGCGCTGGCGATCACGCCCTCGGCGTTTGCCGTGGCGTTGCTCATCGAGTAGACCGCGTCGCCGCCGAGTTTCTGCGTGCCGTCCCGGCTGACCCGCAGGATGTAACCACCGTCTTGGATCACGCTCGACAGATAGACGTTGCCGTCGCGGCCGACGGTCATGACGGCGGCCGCGCAGTTGAACTTCGGATCCTCGCGCGAGACGATCCGCTCCAGCGTGACCGCCCGGGCCGGCAGGGCCACTGCGAGCAGCAGCATGGAAGCGAGAAGCAAAACTTTTGACACGGATTCTCCTTGTCCCTACCTCGGCGGCGCGACGCAGTCGAGGATGAAAAGTCGGTCGATCGAAGCCTGAGCGAGCCCTCCATCCCCGAGTCCGAACTACTTCACCGTGACCGAGTTGGCCACCGGCTGGGTCCACGGTGTCAACGGATCAAGACCGGCGAAGGCCTCATAGAGCGAGCCTACGGCCTCCGCCATCCCGTCCGCGTCGTAGCCGACGACGGTGATGGATTCCTGCCCCTTGCCGATGCCGTCGCGCTGCCACGCCAGGTAGCCCCGTCCAAGACCGGGGAACTCGCCGGCTTGGGCCGCGTAGGGCAGGAACTTCTGCTCCATCAGGTACTTGATGAGC
>JBIIMX010000498.1:0-2943 GCA_044337765.1 Pirellulales bacterium
ATGCTCCGGCGGGAAAGCCCATCCACCCGCACGCTGCCGCCGGTAATGGCAGCAGCCGCCAGAAAATAGCTAGCCGCCGAGGCGTCGGGTTCGATGGCGTAGGCGAGGGCCTGGTAGCCCGACGGCACGATGCTCCAGCCGTGGTCTCCATCGGCCGTGCAGACGCCGCCAAAGGCCTCCATCACCCGCCGCGTCATCTCGAGGTAGGGAAGCGAAACGAGCCTGCCGGCGAATTGGATCTGCATGCCCTGCGTCGTGCATGGAGCCACCATCGCCAGCCCGCTGGCAAACTGGCTCGACGTGTTCCCTCGCACGCTGGCAGCTCCTCCCTGCATGCCCCGCGAGCGAATCACCACCGGGGGGCATCCGCCCGGACTCTCCGCGACGGCATCGACGCCCAGCGACTGGAGCGCCTCGAGCAGGTCGCCTATGGGACGCTTCCGCATCCGCGGTGTACCGTCCAATCGGTACGTGCCGTGCCCGATGGCACAGACCGCCGACAGGAAGCGAATCGTCGTGCCGCTGGCGGCGCAATCAATCACGGCCTCGTTGGCGGGCACCCTGCCACCGCCGCCGGCCACACGGATCTCGCCTCGCCGCCAGTCGGCGGTGACCCCGATTCCGAGGGCCGCCAGGCCCGCGGCCATCACCCGCGTATCCTGGCTGTCGAGCACGCCGGTGAGCAGACTCTCGCCCCGGGCGAGCGCCGCGCAGACGAGCGCCCGGTTCGTGATGCTCTTCGAACCGGGCGGGCGGATCGCAGCCTCGATCGGGTGCGGGCAGACTGGTATGGGCAGGGGGTCGGTCATGGCTTGAGCACGTTATGATACCAGCATGATCCCGTCCATGGATGACTCTCTCGCCGCCTACGATTTCGTCACGCCTCCGCTGATACGCTTCGGCGCCGGCCGGATCGCAGAGATCGGCGAGGTGGTCGGGCTCTTGGGTCGGCGGGCGTGGATCGTGGGCGGCGGTCGTAGCCTGGCCGAATCGGGCGCACGGCAACGGCTCGATGCCAGCCTGGCCGCCGCCGGCATCGAAATTCGGCTGATTGCCACGAGTCGTGGCGAGCCGACCGTGGATCATGTCGCCGCCGCGCTGGCCGCAGTGGCCCACGAGGATCGTGATGGCGTTGTCATGGTGGCGGTGGGCGGCGGGGCGACCATCGATCTGGCCAAGGCGGTCGCGGCGATCGTGACGAACATGCCCGAAGACATCGGCTCCAGCCCCGGCCTGGAATCGCATCTCGACTCGATCGTCGTCGATCACCTGGAGGGCGTCGGCCGCGGCTTCACGATCAGGCACTGGCCGGTGCCGGTGGTCGCGGTGCCCACCACCGCCGGCACCGGCGCCGAAGCCACGCGCAACGCGGTGATTTCCTGCCCACGGCGAGGTTTCAAGAAGAGCATGCGAAGCCCGATGATGGTGCCGCGGGCGGCGATCGTCGATCCCGACCTGACCGCTTCATGCGGATTGGATACCATCGCCGCCTCAGGTCTCGACTGCATCACGCAACTCATCGAGTCGTTCGTGTGCCGATTCGCGAAGCCCCTGCCGCGGGCTCTTGTGCTCGAGTCGTTGCCGCGGGCGATCCGGGCGCTGCCTCGGCTGCTGGACCCCGCGACTGCAGGCGACGCAACCAAGCAGCCGGCCGACACCCGGGCAGCGGACCGGGCAGCCATGAGCCACGCCGCCCTGCTTTCCGGCATGGCGCTCACGAACTCGGGGCTCGGGCTGGCACACGGCGTGGCGGCGGCCCTCGGCATCGCCTGCGGAGCATCACACGGAGTGGCCTGCGCCATCATGCTGCCCACCGCGCTGCGGCTCAACCGCGCGGTGGTGGCGGACGATTTCGCGATGCTCGAACGGGCGATCGATCCGGGGGCGTCGTCAGACGACGCGGTGGCCGCAGACGCCTTCGTGGATCGGATCGAACGACTCTGCAAGATCGCTGGGCTGCCGGCGCGGCTTTCGGATCTGGGAGTCGGTGCCGAACAGCTCGACTGGCTCGCCGAGAACTCCGGCGGTGCGAGCATGCGGGGCAATCCGGTGCAGTTGCCCACGCCAAAGCTCCGCAGCCTGCTCGCCGCCTTGCTCTGACAAAGACTGCCTTGCCAGGATAACTCTGTCCAGGGATCGCCCTATCCAGGATCGCCCTATTCGGAACGGGCCAACACGGGATCATCGAGCAGGGGCACGAGATCGGAAGCATCCGCGCCCGCCGCCTCTGCCTGCTTCCAATGGAAGCGGGCCTTCTCAGGATCGGGCTCCGGCTTCGCGAGATGATAGGCGCCGATATAGAGGTCGTTGGCGGGGTTTGAATCGAACCACTGCATCACGATTGCCAGAACGATACCGGCCGGAATCTTGTCGCGGGGGACCGTTTTGTTGCCGCCAGCTGAACGGTAGATGAACTTGTCCGCGTCGATCTCCACCACGGCGATCTTTCGATTCGCCACGTCGAACTCGTTGCCCGGCTGTACCGCGTTCAAAGCCTTCTGGCGATAGCCCATGAAGCCCTTGTAGAAGGTGGCCAATTGCTTCCAACTGGAGACACGCCCAACCTCCTCCGGACCGCTTGCCTGCTCGGCGGCCTCCGCCAGCAAACGTGCGACTGAGTCGTCATCCTGCTGCCGAAGCGACTCGAGCAACTCGGAGAGCGTCGCGTCGAGCTGGGAGTTTTTCTTGGCCACGTTCACGGCGACGGGGGCATCGGCCTGTGCTTCCTCGTCCGGGCGGCCTTCCGGTTTCGCAGCCTCGGCCGCCGGTTCCGGCTCCGCCGCCACTGGCGTCTTCATCGGAACGGATGCCACAGGCGTGGGCTCCTTTTGCCGCTTGCTTCTGGTTTGGGCATCGGGCTCCGAGGCAGGCTGCCGGTCGCGTTCTTTTCGTGCGGATGGAGGCTTGCTCGTCGACACGGCCTCATCGGACGTGGGATCCAAC
>JBIIMX010000499.1:0-2936 GCA_044337765.1 Pirellulales bacterium
CTGGCCTGCCTGGCTGCAAAGCTCGACGACTCCGTGGCGGAGATCCGAGGTCCGGGGCCGATCATGCGAGCTGTGGCTGCTTCGCCCACGGGTGATCGTCTGGTGACCGGTGACGATTCGGGCACGGTCCGGATCTGGAAGGCAGGCGATGCGGGCACCTATCGTGAAGCCCACGTGCTCGGAGAGCATCGGGCGGGGATCTGGTCGGTGTCACTGTCGCTCGACGGACTGCGGGCGGTGACGGCGGCAGAGGATCGTGAGGCGATCGTCTGGGATACGGTCGAGGGAAGGTCGATCGGCAGTCTGCGAGGCCACTCCGCTACGGTCTATGGCTGCGGTTTCGCACCCGACGGACGATCGATCGCCACGGCGTCCGCCGATGGCACCGTCCGCCTTTGGCATGCAGACACCCATGAGACGCATGCTGTTTTTACGCCGCAGTGGGCCCCTGGGGCTCGAGATCGGAACGTGTATGGCGTTGCCTTCTCGGATGCCGGTGACCAGGTTGCCGCCGCCTGCGGCGACGGCGTGATTCGGCTCTGGAACGTCGGCACAGGAGCGACCTCAAGAGAACTGTCGGGCCATTCCCGGCGGGTGTTCGCCGTCTGTTTCGCCCCTGATGGCCTGCGGCTCGCGTCGGCGTCGGAGGATGGCAGTGCTCGTGTCTGGGATCTTGCGAGCGGCGAGTGCGTTGCCGTGTTGCGGCATCCGTTGCGAGTCAATGGTGTCGCCTGGACCGGCGACGGCTCCGTTTTGGCGACCGTATCAGCCGATGCCATTCTCCGCCTCTGGAACCCTGTCGATGGCCGCCTTGCACGGGAACTCTTCGGGCACCGTGATGCCGTCTGGTCGGTAACGCGGCTGTCCGCCGACAATTTCCTGAGCGGCTCGGCTGACGCGACGGCCCGGGTGTGGGAGAGCCGCGACCGCACCGAGCCGATCATGCCCTGTGGCAGCGAGGCCGGTGTGGGAGTTCGAGGAGTGGCGTGCTCTGCGAATGGTCGGCTGGCGGCGGCAGCAACGGCGCAGGGCCGGGTGCGGATCTGGGATCTGAAGACCTGCAGGGCTCATCGCGACATGCCACCCGTCCGGGGCCGGGTGAATGCCGTCGATTTCTCACCCACTGAGGATGTCGTCGCCGCAGCCTGCGGCGATGGGTCGGCCCGTCTGTACCGCATTGAAGATGCTGTGGAGATCGAGCGGCTTGCCCTGCACACGGGCCCCGTGTTTGCCGCCATGTTTTCGCCCGACGGCAGGAGGCTCGCCACAGCCGGGGCGGAATTCCATAAGGCGGGGAGCGAGACGGGGGCGGTGCGTCTACGGACCCTGGCGGCGGGCGGCGACGAGACGCTGACGCTGCCGCATCCCGCGCGGGCCCATGGCGTCGCCTGGTCTCCCGATGGCAGTCGGGTGGCGACAGCCTGCGCCGATGGCCTGGTGCGGGAATGGGACGCCGTCACGGGCAGAGAACTCGGCGTCTGCCCGGGACACACCGACGATGTCAACTGGGTGGCCTGGTCACGGGACGGCAAGCGTCTGGCCACCGCCTCGTCCGACGGCACGATCCGGCTCTGGAATCCGGCCGATGGCTGGTCCAGTAGCGAACTCAAAGGCCCCGTGGGACAGGCGTGGGAAACGGCCTTCTCCCCGGATGGCACCCGCGTCGCGGGCGTGGGAGCCGACGGCAGTCTTCACCTCTGGCATGTGGAGAGCGGTCGGCACCTCCTGGCTCTCGACGGTCACGAAGGGCCGCTCTGGGGTGTCGTGTTTTCGCCGGATGGCCGGAGCATTCTCACGGGTTCGGACGACGGCACCGCCCGTGTCTGGGGGGTATCTCCAGCAGAACTTCACCGCCGTCGATTGGGCCACCAGCGATAGATACCAGCCCCGGTCAGACTCACGATCGCGGCAGCGAACCGGGAGTAATGCCCAGTTCGCGGCAGACGTTCTCGGTGATCGTCTTCACGAGCCGCTCGTAGTCGACGCCCGGCGGCAGCCCGCGGCCGGCGGCTGCAGGATGGCCGGCCACCTCGGCTTCCGGATGCGGGGCAAATGCCTTCCTCGCCACCCCCACCTCCTGCCAGGTCGACCTGAACACCGCGTTGTCACAGATGTCGCGGTCGTTCATGTCCAGATCGAGTCGGGCATCGGTGTAACCCCATTTCTGTTTGAGGTCGAGCAGGGCTCGCGTCTCCTTGCCCGTCAGGTACACGATGCCGCCCAGCCCTTTTGCGAGCATCAGGATGCGGCAATACGCATCGACGATCTCGGTCCACCAGTAGGCTTTTTCGACCGTCTCGCCAAAGCTCACCGTGCCATGGTTGGCCAGCAGGATCACGTTCGAGCGCTTCACGACGGGCTTGATGGTGTCGGCAAACGTCTGATTGCCGGGGGTTTCATAGCGGGAGATGGGAATGTCTCCGAGAAACACCTCGACTTCGGGGAGTACCGCCTGCGGGATCGGCTCGCGGGCCACGGCAAACGCGGTCGCATGCGGCGGGTGGCAGTGCACGACGCTGTTCACATCGGGCCGCTCCTTCATGATCGTCAGGTGCAGCAGGATCTCGCTCGACCGCCGGCGGCCGCCGGCAAGCTGATTCCCATCCATGTCGACGATGCAGAGGTCAGCCGGAGTCAGGAACCCCTTCGACATCATCGTCGGAGTGCAGAGGACCTTGTTCGGCCCCAGGCGGTAGGAGATGTTGCCGTCGTTACCGGCAGCGAAACCCTTGTTGTAAATGCGACGGCCAATGTCGCAGATCTCATCCTTCAACGCGGCGAGCGACTTGGGAGTGGACGCGCTTGGAGTCTTACTGGCAGTCTTCGTCGCAGTCTTCTTGGCAGTCTTCTTGGCCATGGTGGCTCCCCTGGGACTCTCGAAAAATAAGTCTGACTCTGAAAATGGTGACGGATGATTTCCCGGCATCTTATGCTGG
>JBIIMX010000501.1:0-2934 GCA_044337765.1 Pirellulales bacterium
CGACGGGCCACGCTGTGGCGGCACATCAGTCCCACGCCGACCTTGAGTTTTTTGGCGTCGGCCTTGGCGGCCAGTTCGATGATCCGCTTCGTGCTCGGGCCGTCGATGGAGATCGGCTTTTCGAGAAACGCGTGCATGCCCTTCTCGATGGCATAAGCAAAGTGCGCCGCGCGGAAGCCGACCGGCGTGGCGAAGATCGCGATGTCGCCGGGCCGGAGGCTGTCGACCGCAGCCTTGTAGGCGTTGATGCCGACGAAGCACCGCTCCTCGGGCACGTCGACGTGTTCCTTGAATTGTTCGGAGAGGCTTCGGCGGCGGGACGTGATCGAGTCGAGGAAGAGATCAGCCATGGCCACGAGCTTGATGTTCACGCCAGGCACGGAGAGCGCGTCGGAAGCCGCACCGCCTCCCCGTCCGCCGCAGCCGATGAGGGCGACCCGGATCTCGTCGCTGCCGGCCGCATGGACAGCGGGCGTGGTGCCGGCGAGGGTGGCGAGGGACGTGGCCGCGGCAACCCGGCCGGTGGTGCCGAGGAATCCGCGGCGGGTCGTGGCGTTGCCGATGGAAAGCGGAGCGTGCGGGCGTGTGGGCATGGTACGGTCTCCAGAGGAATGCCTTCCAGTATAAGTCGAGTATAGATCGGAAAGTGTGCGATTTTTCGCGATTCCTTTACGCGATCCTCGGCAACTGGCGTTCTCACGCGTCGACGATCGCGCCCAGCCGCTCCAGGAGTGGAGCGGGAAGCATGACGACGCGCCGCTTGCGGCGGGAGCCCGGCGCGACGATCTCGGTGATCCCGTACGCCGCGAAACTGACGATGACGCCAAGCGGCTGGTCGTATTCCTGCAGGTAGTCGGCAATGCCTCGGAACGAGCGGCCGTCGAGCGACAGGCTGGCCTTGCATTCCACCGGCACGGTCTGACGCTTGCGGGTGAGGAGAAAATCGATCTCTCCACCGGAAGGCGTTTTTTTCCAGCCGCAGAGCATGGCACCGCCTCGGGCGAGCTCGACCGCCACCTGATTCTCCAGACCGCCGCCGAGCGGCCCCCGTGCCGCGGCCGACCGTGTTTTGAGCACATTGATCGAAGGCATGCCGAGCTCGCGGAAATGCCGCAGCAGTCCCGTGTCGAACAGATACCGCTTGGGCAGATAGGCGTGGCTCGAGTCGGGGGACGGGCCTTTTTGGTCGGACCGCAGCACGAGATGCCACGCCTGCAGTCTGGAAAACACCTCGTTGATTCGTGCATTGATCGTGGTGCCGGGCGTGGGAATCACCGTCGTATTTTTCGACGGACTCCCGACGAAGTTGGCGACACTGCGGAAGCAGGAGGCAACGATGTCGGCATCCCGCTCGCCGAAAATGCGGATGAAGTCACGCTCGTAATCAGCGGCGATCTGGGCGAGCACCTCCCGGTGGTCGTGGCCAGCGGCATGGGCGAGAACCGCGGCTGGCAAACCGCCTGTCGCGAGAAAACCATCGAAGAGTTCCAGCAGACGCTCGTGCCTTGCAGGCGTCACCGGCAATTCATCGCTGCTCACGAACGCCGCCAGCGGGCTTTCCCCCATGGCCACGAGATATTCGGAAAAACTGAAGGGTGAAACCACCAGTTGCTGCACGCGGCCGACCGGATACCGCACGTCGTCGCGAAACAGACGGCTCAGCGTCGAGCCAGAGAGAATGACGGTAGCATCCTGCCAGTCTTCCTTCATGAACCGGACGAATCGGCCGAGTTGGCGGCTTTCCTGCGATTCGTCGATGAACAGGAGCGTGTCGGGGCCGGGGCTGAATTTCAGACGATCGGCGAGCACCTGTTCGAACTCGGCGAAGTCTTGGCAGCCATCGATGAGTGACCGGAGCCTCGTATCGCGTTCGAGGTTGGCACTGCATGTCTTCTTGCCGGAGGCGGCGATGGCATGATCGATCAGACAGGTCTTCCCGACCTGACGGGCGCCCTCGACAAGAAGCACGTTTTTGTGCCGTTCCCGACTGCGGATAAACGCAGCGAGAGCGGGCTCGAGACTTCGCGCAATGTATGGCATACAGCTATTCTATACTAATCCGCGATGAGAATAGCAATATTCTGTCGATACCCGGGGGGCACCGCCGCCTTGCGCGGCTTCGTTATGGTGGCACGTCGCGACAGCGGGGGCGGTACGATTCTCGACGGCAATGGCATGGAATTTTTCCAAAACGTCACGAGGGTGGTCGACCCCATCGGTACGAAGCTCTGCTGACCGGCCGCCCAGCTTCTTCCAGCCCGCCTCGGGCAGCACGATCCGCAGACCGTAGAACGCGTGGCCCGGGTAGTTCTGGCTGTTGAACTCGCGGTCGCTCGCCCGCTGGCTGTTGCCGTACCAGCCCCACGAGCCGCCGCGAATCGAGCGGTAGTTGCCGGGCACCTGGTGGCAGGGATCGGTCGCGGACTCCCCGGCAAAGGGATACGTGTAGAAATCGCTGCACCACTCGCCGACGTTGCCCGCCAGATCCATGACGCCATCGCGGCTCGCGCCGGCGGGGAACGAGCCGACGACGACCACGCCGTTGTCCTCGTTTGCCGGTCGCGGGAGGCGTGGCCCCTGGGCCGCCGCAAGCTGGAACCGGCCGTGGATTCCCGGCACCGGCGGGTCGTTTCCCCAAGGATACTTTCGACCCTCGCCCCGTCCGCTGGCGGCGTATTCCCACTCCGCCTCCGTGGGCAGCCGGAAGCCGTCGGCTTTCAGGTCGGCCAGCCAGAACTTTTCGTTCGGCTTGGCCGGATCGGGAGCACGCTCGGCGTAGACCGCGGCCAGGCCGGCCCGCTCCGACAACCAGTTGCAGTACTTGGCGGCCGCCACCCACGAGACGGCCAGCGCCGGCTCGCGATCGCGCCAGGAGTTGCCGTTGCGGAACTTCCGGTGGTCCGGATCGAACCGCTCGAATTCCGCGTTGGTCAC
>JBIIMX010000500.1:0-2934 GCA_044337765.1 Pirellulales bacterium
TTTTCCACTGCGTGGAAGCCGAGCTCGTCGGTTGCGCCGTGCACCACGCCTCCCTTGATGCCGCCGCCCGCCAGCCAGACGGAGAACGCAAAAGGATGGTGGTCACGGCCGTCGGCCCCCTGCGAGCCGGGCGTGCGGCCAAACTCCGTGCAGAAGACGACGAGCGTCTCGTCGAGCAGGCCACGGCGATCGAGGTCCTCGAGCAGCCCGCCGATCGGCTGATCGACGGCCAAAGAATTTTTCTCGTGGTTGGTCTTGAGGCCGCCGTGGGCATCCCAAGCGCCGGCGCTGCCGCCGCCATGCTGGATCTGGATGAATCGCACGCCCCGCTCCACGAACCGCCGCGCCGCAAGCAGCTGCCCGGCAAACTCTTCGCAGTGGGGCAGATCGAGGCCGTAAAGCTTTTTGGTCTCTTCCGTCTCGTCGGAGAAGTCCATCACGTCCGGCACGCTCCGCTGCATCCGGAAGGCGAGTTCATACGACGCGATCCGGGCGGCCGTGGCGGCGTCGCCGGGATACTCAACGCCCGTCAGGCCGTTGAGCTCTTCGACAAGATCGAAGCCGATCTGCTGCGACTCCCGCGAGAAAGGCCGCTGGGGCCGGCCGAAGTCGAGCGGGTTGCTCGGGTCGATTCGCAGCGGCACCGCGTCGTGGGCGGGGCCGAGATAGTCGCCGTCCTTCTTGTTCCAGTAGGGACGGGTGCCGATCGAGATCAGCTGCGGCAGGTTGTCGTTGAGCGAGCCGAGGCCGTAATGCACCCAGCCGCCGAGCGTGGGCTGCTTGGGGTCGAGCATGTGGCGGCCGGTGTGAAACTGCCCCTGGGCGCCGTGGTTCGAGTCGGTCGTCCACATCGATCGCACGACGGCGAGCTTGTCGATGTTCCGCGCGGTGTGCGGAAACCAGTCGCTCACCTCGATGCCGCTCTGCCCGTGCTTTTGAAAGCCCACCTGGAGCGGGTAGAGCACATTTCGCTGCTGGCCGTTGCCGTCGGGCACGGGGGCCCGCTCCTTGGCGAGCTTCGCGGGATTCTGCACGTCGGCGTAGGGCGACTCGGCGATCGTCTTGCCGGCATACTTCGTGATTTCGGGCTTCGGATCGAAGCTCTCCATGTGGCTCACGCCGCCGTTCATGAACAGCCAGATCACGCTCTTCGCCTTCGGAGCAAAGTGCGGCTTCCCGTCGGGGGGAGCCCACATGCCCGACGAGGCGAATCCGTCGCGGTGGAGCATGCTGCCGAGCGCGAGCCCTGTGAATCCGAGTCCCAGATCGGCCAGAAACATCCGCCTTCCAAGTCCGCCCGAAAGCCCCCGGCGGAAGCCGGGGGATGACGCGCCGCCAAACATCGCGTGTTTCTTCACGGTCTCACCTCAGCGTCACGAAATCGTTGTGGTTGAACAGCGTCCACACCGCATGGACCCGCGCTGGATCGACGTTGCCCGCGGGCATTTCGATCGCCCGCCACTTCACCAGCGCTCCTGCGAAGGCGGCTTTCTCCTCGGCCGTCGGCTGACGATGGAGCACGAGCACGAAGGCCCGCTCGAGAAACGCCGAGTCATCACCGGCAGGAACGCCCGCGGCGGCGATCCGCTCCGCGATCTTCGCGGCAGAGTCGTGCACGACCGCGGCATTCGAGAGCGCGAGCGCCTGCTGCGGCACGATGCTCTGCTCACGGCGATAACACTCCGTCACCGACGCATCGTCAAACATCGTCAGAAACAGGTCGCGGCTGATGTCGGAGTGCCAAAGGTAGAGGCTGCGGCGGCGCGAGTTGGCCTGCTGTCCGTCCGGCACCGACGGGCCGCCCATCGTGCCGTCGAGCGTGCCGGCGAGCGCGAGGACCGCGTCGCGGACCACCTGGGATTCGAGCCGCACCGGCTCCCGCCGCCAGAGCAGCCGATTGTCGGGATCGGTCGCCAACGCCGCCCCGGCCCCCTTCGTCGACGAGCCCATCCGATAGGCGGCCGACGTGCAGATGAGGCGGTGGAGATGCTTCATGCTCCAGCCGGGGCCAGCCTTGCCTTCAGCCTGCGACGGTCCGTCCACAAGCTCGCTCGCCAGCCAGTCGAGCAACTCTGGATGGGTCGGAGCGTTGCCCTTGCGACCAAACTCGAAGACGGTCGTCACCAGCGGCGCACCCATGTGCCGCATCCAGATGTGATTGGCCGCCACCCGAGCCGTGAGCGGGTTGCGTCGGTCGGTGATCCAGTGGGCCAGCGCCGTGCGGCGGCCGCTGCTCGTCGCCGGGTAGGGGACGGCGGGGTCGTCCGCACCGGAATTCTTGAACCGCGTCGGCGTCCACTTCGCGCCGACGAGGGGCGTGAACTTTTCATCCGGCTCCGCCGCCGCCTTCACGGCCGTCTCGACCGCCGCGTGGGCCGTCGCCAGTTCCTTTTCGACCTCGGCCTTCTTCTCGGCAGTGGCCTTGGCGACCCTGTCTTCCACTTCGATCACCTTCTGCCGTGCTTTTGCCAGCGCGATCTCCCGTTCGGAACGCACGGCGGCCTTCGCCGCCTCCACGCGTTTCGCGGTCGCCCCTTCCGTAGCGTCCGCTTCGGTCTCCCT
Organism: Pirellulales bacterium; assembly: GCA_044337765.1. Taxonomy (GTDB): domain Bacteria; phylum Planctomycetota; class Planctomycetia; order Pirellulales; family UBA1268; genus CAMCQY01. The sequence goes on from JBIIMX010000500.1 coordinate 2,563, forward strand.
GGCGATCCGCGTCGCTTGAGCGCGCCGGAAGACGCTCTCGAGCGAGGCCTTTTCCACCGCGAGCGCGGCCTGCGCAGCCGCGACCTCTCGCTTGGCCGTGGCCAGGATCGCATGGGCCTCATCGACGGATGGCGAGGACACCGCCACCGAGCCAGCGGGCTCTCGGAGCTTCACGTCGACCGGTAGCGGTTCCAATGACACCCGCTCGAAGACCGCCGTCGCATCGAACGTGATCAGTTGCAGACTCCCCTCGCGGCGCGGCACCGGCGACCTCCAGGCGATCAGCGGCTCGCCGTCAAACCAGGCGTTGACGAGCCTGTCGCGGACGGCCACACGCAGCGTGTGGACTCGGTCGAGCTCGACCGGACGGGC
>JBIIMX010000075.1:0-11349 GCA_044337765.1 Pirellulales bacterium
GGTCGAGCGCGATCCAGTATTGTGCGATCACGAACTGCCGTTGGGCGATGCGGTCGAGGTACCGCGAGTTGGCGTATTTCTTCACCAGTTCGTCGTAGCAATCCTCGGCTTTGGGGTAGCGATCCATGAAGAACCAGCACTCGGCCAACTGCCAGAGCGCGTCTTCTTCGATGACCGAATCCGGCCAACGGTCGATCGCCACCTTGTATTTCTTCGATGCCTCCGCGTATTTTCGGTCGCGAAACAGACCATCCGCCTCCGCCAGCGCCTTGCGGGCCACCGGTTCGTTGGGGCCGCGTCCGAGGACCTTCTTCCATCGCTTCTTGATGTTCTCCCCCTTGAAGTAGTCCCATCCGAACTCCTGCTCGGTGGGGTTGAACTCGGAGGAGATCACGGCAGAGTCGGCGTCTTCGCCCAATTGGCCGGTGATCTTCTCGTCAGCGGAGGCATTTTTCGCCCACGGCCAGGTCGGAGCCTTGATGGTGGCGCATCCAGACTGCAAAAACACGCAGGCTATGGCCGCCGACAACATGGCGAATCCAGCGGGCCGGAGGCAGCGGATGGAGTGGGCTGGTGGCATGAACGATGCAGCGGGGGAGGGGGAGCAGCGCGACGCTGATTTCAGGATGAACGGGAAGGCCCGGGGCGGGACCGCGGCTGGAGCAGCGGGGCGACCCGCGGCCGTCTGCCGAGGATGTGGGAAAGCATCGTGTTCATGACGGCACGTACCTCACCGTCGATGAGTGGCGGCAGGGCGAGAGACCGCCACGCGTCGGGCGTTCCCGCCAGCAATCGCAGCGCCGCGAGACAGTCCGCGGAGATCGAAACCACGGCACGCTTGCCACGACGGCACCGCTCGCAGAGCACGCCGCCGTCGAGCATTCCGAAAGCGATCCGGCCGCCAGCGGTGACCGATCCGCGACACTCGGCACATCCCAGGAGCGCCGGCGCGTGCCCGACAAGCCTGAGCATGGACAGTTCGGTGTGCGCGACCAATGCCCGCACGAGGCCGTCGGTGAGTTCGTTCGCCCTCGTATCTGGATCATGGTGAAGCCGGGGGGCGGAGAGTGTTCGCAGGGTGGCATGTGCGACATCGAACAATTCCGGCTGCGGATCGCCATCCGCAGTGAGCGTATCGAGCAGTTCGGCGACATCCATGCCGCCGAGAAACGCCGCCTGGCTCCTGCCAACCCGAAACCGATGCTCGAGACAGGCTTCCGTCACCAGATCGAGCGCATCGGACGCTTTCCGCAAGACGAGTACCTGACAGATTGAAAGCAGGTCAAGGGCGGCATCGAATCCGCTCTTGGGACGCCACGCCCCCTTCGCCAGAGCCCGCAGCTTGCCGTACTCACGGGTAAACAGGGTAACGACGCAACTCGTGTCACCGAACGGGAAGGTCCGGATGACGATCGCCCGTGCCTTGTCAGCCGCCATCGTTTCCGGTGCTCCCAGGCCGTTCATCCCCGATCCGCTCGATGCGGATCAGGTCGATCCGCCGGCGGGTGGCGGCAAGCACCTCCAGGACCGCACCGTGCGACCTGACCTTCTCGCCCACCTCCGGAATGCGACCGAACTGGTGGAACACGAAGCCAGCGATCGTCTCATACCCCGCCTCCTCGGGCAGTGACAATCCCATCCGTTCGTTGACTCGCACGACAGGGACATGGGCCAGCACTTCGCATGCATCGGGCGACACCAACCGGACACCATCCGAAAACGCCTCGTCGTGCTCGTCGGCAATCTCTCCGACGATCTCCTCGAGGGCGTCCTCGATGGTGATCAGCCCCGCCACGCCCCCGAATTCGTCCGTGACGATCGCCATGTGGGTCTTGCCACGCTGAAACTCCAGCAGCAGCGTCCGCACGCTCATCGATTCCGGGACGAACCACGGAGGCCGCAGCAGCGGCCGGATGCCACGCGCATCGGGGGCGGCTTCGGCCTGCGGCACGAGGCCATCGGCGAGCCTGTTGAGCACGTCACGCGTGTGGAGAATGCCCACGACGTCGTCCGCAGAGCGATCCCAGACCGGCAGCCGCGTGTGCGCGCTCTCCGCGGCCATGCGGACCGCCTCATCCCAGTCCGTGGCGACGGGAATCGCGATCATCTTCGTGCGGGGCGTCATGATCTGCGACACGCGCACCTCGTCGAGACCGATGACGCCCCTGATCATGTCGCGGGCCGTTCCCTCGATGCGGCCTTCGCGATGCGCCTCGTCGACCACCAGCCGCAGTTCATCCTGCGGCCGCTCGACCACCGCCACGTCGCTGCCGCCGCCCACGGCAGCTCGGCCAAGCATCGCCGCCACGCTGCCGAGCAGCCACATGACCGGCCCCAACACACGGACAATCGGCCGCCACAGCCGCCAGGTCGCGACCACGATCCACGGGCCCGCGAACTTCGTCACCAGCATCGGCACCACGACGAGCACCAGCCAGACGATCGCGATCCAGCCGGCAACGGCCGAAACCTCCAGGGCCAGCACGCCGCCCGAGGCGGCAAACAGCCCGCGGGCCGCCAGCAGCGTGGCGACGACCGCCGCGATGACGACCACCGATGCCGCCACAAAGGCGATGGTCTCACTCCCCGCCACGATCTCGTCGTAGTGGGACGGTACGCCGGCACGCCGACAGAGTTCCTGGATGCGGTGCCGCTGGGCACCGCGGACACTGCGGGCCTGCACGGCCGCCAGGCTCGCCAGCAACAGCAGAAGCAACGCGGTCTCGATTCCGAGTGATTCCGTGGCATTCATACGGTCGCGCCTGCGGACCGCGTTCGCGGCGGGGCTGGCAGACCGCAGGCCTTCATCACCGCACGTTCGCGGGCCCGCATCGCACGGCGGTCCACAGGCTCGCGGTCGTCGTACCCGGTGAGATGCAACACTCCGTGGATGACGTAGTAGGCGAGTTCCTGCCGCGGAGTCCAGCCGACGGTCCGGGCCATACGGCGGGCAGTCTCGGTGCTCACCACGATGTCACCGGCCAGTGCGGCCGCCTGCGGCGGGCCGGCGTTTCCCGCGGAAAGATCGAACGTGATCACGTCGGTGGGACCCGGCAGCCCCAGCCACCGGCGATGGACCGCGGCGATCCGCCGATCGTCGACCAAAATGACGCCGATCTCGGCGCGTTCGACACCCTCGGCGATCAGCGCCTTGCGGACCAGCCGCTCCAAACCGGCGGCCGACACCCTGAGCAAACGTTGCCTGTCGCTCACGTCGACGACGAGCATCGACCGAGGCGGCTGGGCGACGGAGCGGCCACGGGTTCGGGACACTACGCCGTCCTCTGGTCTGGATACTTGACGCGGCCGTGGTATACGGCAGTCAGGCTCTTCACGAGGCTCCGCTCGATGAGCTCGAGCTCCTCGAGCGTCAGGCCGCATTCATCAAACTGGCCGTCGAGCAGCCGCTTCATCGCGAGATCGTGCACGAGGCTGGCAATCCGCGCAGGAGTCGGCTCGGTGAGGGCACGGCTGGCGCTCTCGACCGCGTCGGAGAGCATCAGCACGGCCGACTCCCGCGAACTCGGCTTCGGTCCGGGGTAGCGGTAGTTCTGTTCATCGATCTCCGTGCCGTTGGGATCGGTCTGAGACAGCTCAGCCGCCCGCCGGTAGAAAAACTCCACGAGGGTCGTGCCGTGGTGCTCGGCGATGATGTCGACGATCGGCTGCGGCAGGTTGTACTGTCGCGCGAGCTCCACGCCCTCCTTGACGTGGGCGATGATGATCAGCGTGCTCATCGCCGGCACGAGCGACTCGTGCCGATTTTCCTGCCCTTGGTTTTCGATGAAGTAGGCGGGCTTGAGCATCTTGCCGGCGTCGTGGAAATAGGCCCCTACCCGCACGAGCAATCCACGCGCGCCGATCGCCTCCGCGGCCGCCTCGCCGATGCTCGCCACGTTGATCGAGTGGTTGTAGGTGCCCGGGGCGCGGCGGACGAGCTCCTGCAGGAGAGGATGTGCCACGTCGCCGACCTCCAACAGGCTCAGATCGGTGAGCACGCCGAACGAACGTTCGATGAACGGCAGCAGACCGGTCATCAGAAAGCCCGCCAGCAGGGTCCAGACACCGGTGCGGCCGGCCTCGTAGAGCAACTGCGTATCGAACGGCCGTTCTTCGAGGAGGTTCGCGCCGATCTGTGTGGCGATCGCGACGGCCCCCGCCCACAGGCCGACGTAGATCAGCTTGCTGCGGCTGCGAATCCTACCCATCCAAAAGACCATCGCCGCCGCGGCTGCCGCGAGCGTCACGTAGTCGGCCAGGCCGCGTCCAAGCCCCACCACCACGACCAGCGCCACCTCGGCCGCCAGCAGCAGCGCCAGATCCTCGTCGTAGGCGATGGCGACGGTCATGGCGAACACGAGCAGCGGCACGATCTCGGCCCGCCACGCCTCGCCCGCCGACACGAGACAGAGCACGACGGTCACCGCGGACAGCCCCACCAGCGTGGCCACGTGCCCCAGATCATCGAGCACCTCGCGATGGTGCAGGTGGATGTAGAAGCCCGACAGGGCGAACATCGCCGCGAACAACCCAAAGAGTGACAACGCCCGGCCGATCCGCTGCCGGGCATCCTGCTGACGGATGTATTCGTCGTGCTCACGTTCCAGCAACTGCACATGATCGGTCTTCATGGGCACGCCCGCGTCGGCCAACAGGTCGCCGGCCGCGTAGCGGACGAACTGCTGGGGCGTCTTCTCGACCGCCTCCCTCTTGGCCTTGGCCGTCGCGTCGCGGTCGATCTCGAGCGTTCCGGCCAGTCGCTGTTCGAGCCAGTTGAAAACCCGATTTGCCAGCGGCCCCTCGCCGAGCTCCTCGTCGAGACGTGTTCGCAAGCGAACCTTCGCCTCTCCCTGCAGCACGTCGGCGACCTGTGCCCGCGTTATTTCGGCGACATTCCCCAGCGGATGCACGTCGATCTCCGTCTGGCTCCCCTCGTCGATGCCGTGCTGGATCTTTTCGAGCACACCGACGCTCTCGAGATCGGCGAAACTTCGATCGATCGCCTTCTCGCATTCGAGGAGTCTGTCCTTCGTGTCGACGCGGGCCCGAAACCGCTGAAAGGCCTGCGCCGCTTCGAGCACGCGCTTGTCGGGTGGCTCGGATGGCTTGACTGCCACGTTGTCGGCCGCCTTGTCTGCCGCGTTGTCTGCCTCCGCAGCGGGCTTCTTGTCAGCATCGGCATCCGGCGCGGCAGCGGCAGCGGGTGGCTCGGGCGCAAGTGGCGGCTCTTGGGCCACCGGCTTCTCCGCGGCAGCCACCAACGCGTCGATGACCGGCGCGGCCTCCGGGGCGAACTCCAGCCAGGCCGCCCGCGATGACGCCGTGACCGAATCAGCAGCGGCGATTTCCGCGAGACGGTTCTTGAGGCCGTCGCGCAGCCGCACGATCGGTGCCTTGTCTTGCGAATAGACCACCCGCACCTGCGCTGCGGCCCGCTCCTGAGCCGTTCGGGTGCGTTCCGCGTCGGGCTTCTCGAAGGGCACGCGGGCCACGACGCCACGCGGGGGCACCATGCCCGCACGAAACGGAAACGGCTCCGACCAGCCATGCATGAGCATCAGCAGCACCAGGCCGGCTCCCAGGCAGAGCGCGAGACGGAGCAGCACCTCGGAACGAGACACTGTCTCGAGCAGCGTGCCCCAGAAGCCGTGCGGCACTTCGACGGAGGAGCCCCGCTTGATGCGACGACGGTAGGAGGATGGGGCGATGCTCATGGGGCTTCAGTCGCCATAGGCCTCGACGATCCGCTGGACGAGCGGGTGGCGGACGATGTCGATTCCGCCGAGTTGCACCCGGCCGCAACCACGGACCCTTTCCAGCCGCTCCATCGCATCGACCAGTCCGCTGCGGCGGTTCGGCGGCAGGTCGATCTGTGTGGTATCGCCGGAGATCACCATCTTGGAGCCGACACCGAGACGCGTGAGAAACATCTTCATCTGTGCCACGGTCGTGTTTTGCGCCTCGTCGAGAATGATGAACGCGTTGTTCAGCGTGCGGCCCCGCATGTAGGCCAGCGGGATCATCTCGACCACATCCTGCTCGGTGAGCCGCTTCAGCAGCTCGTAATCCATCATCTCCCGCAGCGCGTCGAGGAGCGGCCGCAGGTAGGGATTGATCTTGGCCTGCAGGTCGCCCGGCAGATATCCGAGGCTCTCCCCCGCCTCAACGGCCGGCCGCACGAGCACGATCTTGCGTACCTGCTCCGACCGCAGAAACGACACGGCCATCGCGACAGCCAGGAAGGTCTTGCCGCTGCCGGCCGGCCCGCTGCAGACCACCACATCATGCTCGCGGATCGCCTTGACATAGGCAGCCTGTCCCGCCGACCGGGGCTGAACCAGCTTGTCGGGCCGATGCACCTCGATCGGGTCGCGAGGCACCGTCTGCGAGGTGCCCGAGGCCACCGACAGGAGTTCCGTGACATCGGCAATCTCTACCGCCCCATGCTCCCGGGCGATGCGGTCAAGCTGCTCGAAGATCTCGGCGGCACGGAGCACCGCCGCCTCCTCGCCCTCGATCTGGATCGAGTCGTCGCGGGCCGACACGCCAACCCCGAGGGCTGACCTGATCCTGCGAAGGTGCTGGTCTCTCGGCCCGAAGACGGCCACCAGACGCTTTGAATCGACGACCGCGATGGACGTTCGAGACATCGAAGCCCGTGGCGTGTGACCCGCCATCGGTCTTTGGGGGAACGGGACAATCAACGGAGTATACCCGCGCGACGGCCCACCGGCCCAGAATCGTCGTTTTCCCCGAACAAAAAGCCTTTCAGCGGCCGCCGAGCACCCACAACAGCCAGGCCACGGGGGCGGCGAAGAGGAGCGAGTCGACGAGATCGAGACACCCGCCCAGGCCGCCCAAAGATGCGCCCGAGTCTTTCACCCCCGATTCCCGCTTGAGCAGCGACTCAGCCAGATCGCCGACCATTGCGGCCAGCCCAACGCACAGCCCAAAGACGATCCAGCCGCCCCGCGGCCCAGCCGCCGGACCGCCACGAAAATACCCGAGCACAACCCACGCCGCCGCGCACGATCCGACCAGCGACGCGACCGCACCCTCCCATGTCTTGCCAGGGCTGAGAGTGGCCGCCATCCGATGCCTGCCGAGCAGCGTGCCCCCGACATAGGCCGCGACGTCTCCGGCCTTTGCCACCGCAACGAGGCTCACCAAAGGCAGCATCCCCAAATGCTCCGGACCAGTCTGCTCCGGACCGAGGTTTTCCAGGCACAAGAGCCGCAGGCTCACCATGCAGGACAATGGCAGGCCGATGAACACGATCGTGAAGACCCCGGCAGCAAGCCGGTCGAACGCGGCCTCCCCGGGCCTGTACGTGGCGATCTCCAGGATGCACAGCGCGATGACCGCGAACACGGTCGTCATTGCGGGCCACCCCATGGCCGCCGCCGGCGACGCCGCGGCCGCAGCCGCCGCGAAGGCCTGGGCTCCGGCAGCGGCCGAGAGCACCACCGCCACAGCGGCCGGCCGCAGGAGCCATGCCGGCAGTCGAACACCTCGCGCCGCAAAGAGTTTCACCATCTCATCGACGCTGCCGACCGCCAACGCTACCGCCACCGGTAGAAGCCACCATGCAGGCAGCGCGCCGCCGAGGCCGATCCAGTCTGCCCAGGAAAGCGTGGCAAAGGCGGCCGTGATCAGACCAGCAAACACGGCCCGCGACCCAAACGCCTTGGCCGCCACGCGACGCGACTCGGCGGGCGGCGACGTCGATGAATGCGGGACAGTCACGTTTGACTCAGCCCTCCGAAGCGACGGTCGCGGGCGGCGAAAGCCACGATGGCACCGTCGAGATGCTGTTCGGCAAAATCGGGCCAGGCCACGTCGGTGACCCACAGTTCGGCATAGCTGATCTGCCAGAGAAGGAAGTTGCTGATCCGCATCTCCCCAGCGGTGCGGATGAGAAGGTCCGGATCGGGCATGCCGGCGGTATCGAGACGTGCCGACACGAACGATTCGTCGATCTGCAGGGGATCGATCAGTCCATCGCTGGCTTCCTTGGCGAGCATCCGCGCCGCGTCGACGCTCTCGGCCCGAGAGCCATAGTTGATGGCCAGACAGAGCCGGAGGCCGTCGTTGCCCGCGGTGAGGGCGACAGTGCGATCCAACTCCTCGAGCGTGGAGGCGGGCAGTCCTTCCCGGTGGCCGATCATCGAGAGGCGAATCCGTTCGCGCATCAGAAGCGGCCGCTCCTCGACCATATACTGCTCGAGCAGATGCATGAGAAACTCGATCTCATGCGTCGGACGCCGCCAGTTCTCGCTGGAGAGGCAATAGAGCGTGAGTTGCTCGATGCCCAGCCGGGCGCAGTGCTCGGTGATCCGCCGCACGCTTGCCACGCCGCGACGATGCCCCTCGATCCGCGGCAGACCACGCTGCACCGCCCAACGGCCGTTGCCGTCCATGATGATGGCGACATGCCGGGGAAGCCCGTCGGCCCGAACGGCCGGATTCGCACCCGGAGCGTCGGCCGCAGTGCCGGACGATTCCGTCGTCAAGCGTTCGCAGGCGTGCGTTGCTGGGGGCGTGGCCATGGTTTCTGCTCGTGGGCGGTGCGGTCGCAGAAAATCGTCTGCTCGCGATCGGGGCCGACCGACACGATCGAGACCGGCCGTCCGAGCAGTTCTCCGATCCTGGCAAGATACGCCTTTGCGGCGGGGGGCAGTGCGTCGTAGGTACGGACCGTAGACAGTTCCTCCTGCCAGCCGGGCAGCGTCTCGTACACCGGCACGGCCTTCTTGAGATCGTCCACGTGGCTGGGGAACTGGTTGGTCGGCTTGCCATCGACAGTATACGCCGTGCAGATCTTCAGTTCGTCGAGCCCGCCGGGAACGTCCAACAGCATGACGGCCAGTTCGTCCACGCCCGACAGCCTCGCGGTGTAGCGGGCCGCGACGGCATCGAACCAGCCGCACCGACGCGGCCGCATCGTCACCGTGCCGTATTCGCGACCGCGCTCGCGGAGGTGTTCGCCGATCGTGTTGGTCTGTTCGGTTGGCATCGGTCCACCGCCGACCCGCGTCGAGTACGCCTTCACGACGCCGATCACCCGTTCGATCCACCGCCCGGGAATTCCCGACCCGCTCGCCACGCCGACGCCCGAAGAATTGCTGCTGGTGACGAAGGGAAACGTGCCGTGATCGATGTCGAGCAGCGCGCCCTGCGCTCCCTCGAAGAGCATGCGGCCGCCCCCCTCGATGGCGTCGAGCAGGTAGGCCGTCGTGTCAGACACGTAGGGCCGCAGCCGCTCCGCATACTGCATGTATTGTGCATGGATGGCGGCGGCGTCGAGCAGTGCGGGCTTGGTGGCGTCGCCTGACTGCCAGCCCGAGAGCAGCTGGTTCTTGATGCCCACGATGTGATCGAGACGGCTGCGAAACTCGTCGCGGTAGAGATCGCCCAGGCGGATCGCCAACGATCGGCCGACCTTGTCGCGGTAGCAGGGGCCGATGCCGCGACCGGTGGTTCCGATCGCCTCGCCACCCGACAGGCTGCCGTCGAGCTGCTTGTCTTCGGCCACGTGCCAGGGAAATACGAGGTGGGCACGGTCACTGATCCGCAGTTTGCGTTCGACGCGGACACCGCGGCCCTCGAGCATGTCGATTTCCCTGATGACGCTGGCGGGATCGAGAGCCACGCCGCCGGTGATCACGCAGGTGACATTGTCCCGCAGGATGCCGCTGGGAATGAGAGAGAGCTTCCAGGTCTGGCCGTTGGAGACGACGGTGTGGCCGGCGTTCGCGCCGCCCTGGTAGCGGACGACGATCTCGTGGTCTTCGGTGAGGATGTCGACGAGCTTGCCTTTGGCTTCGTCACCCCATTGCAGACCGATAACGCATGTGCCGGGCACGGAAGGAGGTCCTCATCTATGGAGAAGGGGAAAACGGCTCGCCTGGGGAGGCTGCCACGCTGAGGCCTCCCCTCAGAGTCTAAAACCGCGGAAACCGCGGTCAAGCCGGGTATTCTGCCGCCGCCGTTCCCCGGGCACTCTCATGGTAGATTTTGTCCCATGAAATCTTCCGCCGGCACCGTTCATCATGTCACAGCCGCCGACCGCGGCCAGACGCTCGCGGCTTTTCTTCGCGCGAAACTGGCGGGCCACAGCGATGAAAAGGCGGCGGAAAAAACTGCCGTCGCGGCGAGCTGGTCACAGGTGCAGAAGCTGGTGCGATCCAGGCGGGTGATGATTCATGGCAACATCTGCACGGATGTCGCACGGCGGCTGAAGGTCGGCGAGGTCGTGAAGGTGCTCGCCGCGGCCGCGGCCCCGCCGCCGAAGGCCGACGACGTGCGGGTCGTCCATCTCGACGACCAGGTCGTGGTCGTCGACAAGCCGACCGGCATTACCACCACACGGCACACCGAGGAACTCTCCTGGCCGACCCGCCGCCGGCAGGTGCAGCCGACGCTCGACGAATTGGTGCCCGACGCGATCTCGAAGCATCTGTTCGCCCGCCACGGCGCTCGCGGCAAGAAGCCCCGTCGCATACCGCCGGTGCGGGCGGTGCACCGGATCGACCGCGAGACGAGCGGGCTCGTCGTGTTCGCCCGCACCGTTCCGGCCGAGCGGATCCTCGCCGAACAGTTCCGCGCCCACACCACGCACCGGCGGTATCTCGCCATCTGCGTCGGCCGGGTCGGCGCCGGCACGATCCAGACGAACCTCGTCCGCGATCGCGGCGACGGCCGCCGGGGCTCGTCGGAAGGCGAGGAGGGCAAGCGGGCGGTCACGCACGTGCGGCCCGTCGAGCACTTTGGCGATGCCTTCACACTCGTGGAATGCAGGCTCGAAACCGGCCGCACCCACCAGATCCGCATCCATCTTTCGGAGATCGGCCACCCTGTCTGCGGCGAGCGGGTCTACTCCGCTCCGCGGCACATGAAAATTGAGGACGCTTCGCAGGCCCCAAGAGTGATGCTGCACGCCGCCGAACTGGGGTTCGTGCATCCTGAAACGGGTGAAGACCTGCGGTTTGAAAGCCCGCTGCCCGCCGACATGCGGAGGCTGCTCGACCGGCTGCGGAGCGGCCGGTGACACGCGGGAACTGAAAAATCGCCCGACACGCTGCCTGTCGTCGACATCCGCATCCCTTCACCGTCCGGGCTATCCTTGCGCGGTGCCGACCCCTTGGCGTCGGCTTTCGACTGTTTGTCGACTCCACGATCTGTGGACTCCAAGAGATGAGTCCGTTTGCGACGGGTCAGTGCCCCCGTTGCGGGTGCGGGCAAGACGCGGGTAGCATCCCTGGCATGGAAACCGTCCGCTTTCGCCATGCCCACTTTTCGGCGCGGTTCCCCGTCGATTGCATCTACGCGCCGTCGCATTTCTGGATG
>JBIIMX010000020.1:0-19309 GCA_044337765.1 Pirellulales bacterium
AAAAATACGCCACGGCCACGGTCGCCCGCGAGGTCAAGCGGGCCCGGCAGTACTTCGAATACGCGAAGGACTGCAAGCTCATCGCCGACAACCCATTCGCCAAGATTCGGGCCGGTTCCCAGCGGAACACGTCCCGGAAGTTCTTCGTGAGCCGTGAGGTGATCGACGCCGTCCTGGCGGCCTGCCCGGACAACGAATGGCGGCTGATCGTGGTGCTGGCCCGGTACGCCGGCCTCCGCATCCCCAGTGAGCTCGAGGAGTTGACGTGGGAGCGGATCGACTGGGAACACAACCGCTTCACCGTGGTCGTCAAGAAGAAGGAGCACATCGACGGACACGGCACGCGAGTCGTGCCGATCTTCCCCGAGATACGTCCCTACCTCGAGCAGGCGTGGGCCGAGGCACCATCCGGAGCCATGGAGGTCGTCCCACGTGGCCGCACGGGCAACGTCAACCTACGCACGGGCCTGTTCAAGATCCTCGACCGTGCGAGCGTCGCCCAGTGGCCCAAGCTCTTCGTGAACCTCCGGGCCAGCCGCGAGACGGAACTGATGCGAAGCGAGCCGGCCCACGTCGTGCACGCGTGGCTGGGCAACTCCAGGGAGGTCGCCGAGGACCATTACCTCATGGTCACCGACGACGACTTCGAGCGGGCCTCGAAAGGGGCCGCGGGACTCGGTGCGGAAGTCGCCGCCCGGGTGCGGTCACCCGCATCAAGAATTCCGGACCAAATTCCGGACCAGTCAGTGCAGGTCAGATGCAATCCTGAGCGATCACCCGAAACAAAAACACCTGCACACCCCGCAGATCGCGAGATGTACAGGTGCTCAGGTACCCCCACGGGGAGTCGAACCCCGGTTTTCGGACTGAGAACCCGACGTCCTGGGCCACTAGACGATGGGGGCGTGCATGGGCCTGGATTGCATCAGTGGTTCTAGCAGTGTCGGAAAGGGTGTCAAGCAGACTTGAACCACAGGGTTTTCTGCGGAATTCCCGGCATTTTTCCAGAATGACTCAAGGCCGCAGACGAAACAATGCCGACCTGCGCGGCCGCGACCGCCCGATCGCAACGCCGATGGCCAGAGCCGCCGCAGCAGCCCAAGCCACGAGCCAAGCCCGCCGCGATTGCTCCCGCTGCGAGGCCTCGCGCTCGTGTTCTCGCTCGTGCCGCTCCCGATCTGCGGCCACCTGCAGATGACGCGTTGCCTCCCGAAGCCGCGCCGCCTGCGTCTGACCACGGGCCGCCAAAGTAGGAGCTGCAACGCGGGCAACGCCCGACACTGCCGCCGGCTGCCAGCCAGCGACATCCCCCTCCCAGGCCAGTGGCAGCCGCCCGTGCCGCGAGCCCGTCGAGATCGCCATCTCCACAACCTCGACCGCCTGCAACAAGTCCGTCGGCGAGTCGCACCGCTCCTCAGGGAGCTTCGCCAGCAGCTGCTCAACAATCCGGCCCAGCCCGGCCGGCAGTTCCGGCCGATAAGCGGCCAGCGGCATGACCTGCTCGCGTTGATGCGCCAGTGCCACAGCAAGCGACGTGGAACCGGTGAAGGGAGGCTGGCCCGCGAGCAGATGATAGACGCTCGCCCCCAGCGAATAGAGGTCGCTCCTCACGTCCACGGGCCTGCCTGCGGCCTGCTCCGGGCTCATGTAGAGCGGCGTGCCGAGCGTCATGCCCTGCTGCGTCAGTTCCAGATCATCCTCGAGCACCCGCGCCAGGCCGAAATCGGCGACTTTCACCTCGCCGGCCGGCGTCACGAGCAGGTTTTCGGGTTTGATGTCCCGATGGACGATCCCGGCCTGCGCCGACTTCACGAGCGCCGAGCCCACCTGCGACAGCACGCTGAGTGCCTGCAGCGGCTCGAGCGGACCGCGGGCCAGCAGCCACGCCTTCAACGACGGCCCGGCGACATACTCCTCGGCAAGAAAGTGGATGCCACCGAAACAGGCCACCTCATGGATCTGCACGATGTTGCCGTGCACGAGCGCCGCCGCCGCTCGGGCCTCCTGCGAGAATCGCTCGACTGCCCCCGGATGCCGCGCGGCATCGCTACGGAGCACCTTCACCGCCACCTGCCGCTCCAGCGATTGCTGCTCGGCGAGATAGACATCCCCCATCGCGCCGCGGCCCAGCCGGCGCAGGAGCCGGTAGCCCCCGAGGCTTCTCCCGGAGAGGTCATCTGGATGGGTTGCGTCCGACTCGATCTCTGTCATGACCCTTGAGTATCGACGCCGCCCAGCCAACCGGCAAATCCAGGGTCGCCACGCTCAAGGATGGAGACAATATTCTCCCTGGATCACTCGTCGGCGTCAGAACGAGGGCTGGGGCCGCGACGGCGGCCAAAGAGGGTTCGCAGTCCGAGGCCGGCAAGTGCCAGGCCCCCGGCGGCCGACAGCATCGCTTGGCCGTTGGTGGTGACGTCGAAAATCGCGGAGAGTTCAGACATCGTGGGCAGACTGATCGTGGACGGCGTCCACGCGGGCTGAGCGGGCGGCTGCATACTGCCGGCGGCCACGGATGCAGCATCGAATGGCATTGCTCCATACGGCCCGGTCACCGGGGGCGGCTGCAGGGCGGCAGTGATGGGACCAGGGGGTGAAGGCGTCGCGGGTGACGGATGGTCGTTACCGTTGATCGTGGCCGCCGCCATCCTGATCCGCGTCGCCTGTTCAGCGGCAGCGGCGGTGAAGCCGCTCGAGCCGACGCTGGCCAAAAACGTGCGGAGTCGGGTGGAACAGCTGCCGATCGTGCGGCCGCTATTTTGACCAAAGAGCACACCGGCGAGTTCGCCGCGATCGTTGAGGATCGGACCGCCCGAATCACCCTGCCTGGCACCGGCCGCCATTTCCACAAACTCCTTGGGATGGCCCGTGCCCGGTGAGAGATACTCCGTACAGCGGCCTGTCTGGGCGCGAAACGGACCTCGTCCGTAGCCGGCAATCGTCAGCAGGTCACCGGCAGCGGGCGGCGAGGACGCCAGGGGGATCGGCGTCGCCAAGGGCTTCCAGATGACCACCGCCGCCAGATCCCATGTCTCATCCATGCGAATGACGGTGCCCGCGGTCTGGAAGCCGTCTGGAAACTGCACGAGCACGGCCGAACGGCTGTCGCGGACCACGTGCCAGTTGGTGAGCACGAGCCCCTGCTCTTGGTTGGCATCGACGAGCACGCCTGAGCCGAGCGACGCAGCGCCCTGTTCCGCCGCCACAATCCGAACCACCGCTGGATGGGGTGTCTGCCCACTCAGCAGGTAGTCGGAGAAGACATCAGGTTCCCAGTTGGAATTGGCGGCGCTCGGCTGCGGCGCGGGGCCAAAGCCCCACGGCACTTGGGCCTCTCCAGACTGGGTCGCCAAGGCGATCAGCCAGTAGCAACAGAAACAAAAGAAGTAGCGGTGTCTGGCACACAACATGGGTCCTTCAAGCGGGCGAACTGCCCACCTTTCCCAGATTTGGGACCAGATTCGGGCCCAGATTTGGTGCCAGGCACCGTTTTTCATGACGGCGTTCCGGCGGCAGCTATCGCGACGTGCCGCGTGTGGACTGCCGCCGCGTTTCCCGATTGATGATCCGCTTGAGCAGTTCGCGCCGAAGACGCTCCCGCTCGCGGAGGGCCTCCGGCTCGGCGGGAACCGCGTTCGCCGGGGGGGAGAGGAGGCCGTTCTGATGGCTGATCATGGGCAATGCTCCTGCCTGCTGGGCGGCGACCGGCCTTCGCCGCATCGCTTGGTATCGCCCGGTGCGACGGACTCGCTGCAAAAAAACGCGACTCCCTGCCGCGGCCCTCACAACCGGCAGGGTCTTGCCGAATCGGCACGGCTTACGCCCGCTGCGGCCCGCTGCCGGTCGTGGTGGAGGGCACCACCGAAAAACCGGCGGCTCGCAGCTGGTCGTAGAGGACGACCACATGGTCTCGATCGGAAGTCTCGACCGTCACTTCCACGCTCGTCACAAACACATCCGGCCCCGAGAAGTCGCGGTCGTGCGTGATCTCCTGCACGCTCGCCCCCGCCGCCGCGATCGCGGCGGTCAGTTTGGCAATGCCGCCGGGCCGGTCGGTCACCTGCGTGGTAAACCGCCAGAGCCGGCCGTCGGCCGCGAGGCCGTGCTTGATGACACGGTCGAGAATCGTGAGGTCGATGTTGCCGCCGCAGAGCAGGAGCACGACCTTGCGGCCGGCCAACTCCTTTCCCATATCCCCCATCACCGCGGCCAGTGCCGATGCACCGGCCCCTTCCACGACGGTCTTTTCCAGTTCGAGCAGCCGTAGCACAGCCAACGAGAGCTGCTCTTCGCCGACGGTCACCACGCGGTCGATCAGCGGCGTGGCGATCGCAAACGGCAGCGTACCGACCTTGCCCACGGCAAGGCCGTCGGCGAGCGTCGGCCTCGTAGGCACCTGGGTCGGCCGGCCGGCCACGAGCGATGCACTCAAGGAGCCGGCCGCGGCAGGCTCAACCGCGATGATCTTGATATCGGGCCGGAGGCTCTTGGCCACGGTGGCCACGCCTGCCAGCAGGCCCGCGCCCCCCGTGGGAACGACGATTGCCTCGGCATCGGGAACGTCTTCGAGGATCTCGAGCGCCATGGTCCCCTGCCCTGCTATCACGCGGGCATCGTCGAAGCCATGCACGAGATTCAGCCCATCGCGGTCGGCCATCTCCACAGCTAGACGGCGGGCGTCGTCGAACGAGTCTCCCTCGAGCACCACTCGGGCACCGAGCTTGCGGCAGGTGGCCACCTTCACAAGCGGTGCAAACCGCGGCATCACGACGGTGACGGGGATTCCGAGCAGTTTGCCGTGATAGGCGAGGCCGAGTGCATGGTTGCCGGCCGAAGCGGCCACCACGCCGCGTGCCCGTGCGGCGGGCGGCAGCATCAGCAGCGCATTGCGGGCGCCGCGTTCCTTGAAGCTTCCGGTTCGCTGGAGGAGGTCGAGCTTGCACCAGATCCGGCAGCCGGTCAGGTCGGAAAGCGGAATGCTCTCAGGGCATGGGGAGCGGTAGATGCCGGAGCGGATGCGGTCATGGGCTGCGCGGATGTCGGCCAGCGTGACGGTTGCAGCGGTGCCGTGGGCGTGCGTGGCAGGCCAGGCATGTGCCGCAGGTTGCATGTCTCGCGCATTCATGAGGTCAGCCGCTCGGGCTTGTGAAACGCCCGCACGTCGATCCACTCCATGCCGGCCCTCCGGGCGGCCTCGATGCCGAGGTCGCTATCTTCCCAGACAACGCACCGCTCCGGCCGGGCGCCGAGCCGGCGAGCAGCTTCCAGAAAGGGGTCGGGGTCGGGCTTGTGCCGCGATGTATCTTCGCTGGCGACGATCGTGTCGAAGGCGTCGGCGATGCCGACATGGTCGAGGATCTGCCGACAGACCCGCTGGAAGCCGCCGGTGACGACGGCCATCGGCACCCGGCCCCTCGATCGGAGCACCACGTCCACAACCGGGTCAATCGGCTGCACGTGGGCAAGCTGGGCGAGGAAGACCTGTTCCTTCGTGTGGGCGGCGTGATCGAGGTCGATCTGGATGCCCTTCTCGGCGGCGAGCGTGGCCACGATGTCCCGCGTCGGCCGGCCGCCGAGCGCATAAAAACGGTCTTCATCGAAGGCGATGCCGTGGGCTTCGGTGACGGCCAGCCAGCCGCGGTAGTGGGCCGGCATGGTGTCGGCGAGCGTGCCGTCACAGTCGAACAGGATCGCGTCGTGGTTTTGAAACTGCCACATCGGAAGGGCCTCTTACAGCGAGATGACTGGTTTTTATACGCCGGAGCCGGCAGTCGGCCTATCCCGAAGCCGCCGCCCTGGCAATCTGGGAGGGTTTCGGTGCGACTGACGGTCCCGGACTTCCTGCCGGAAATGCTCATGGATCCGGTGGCGGAGGGTCGATCACAAATGACGACCATGCCGGTTTTTCCGCGCAGGGACTCTCCTGCTCGGGCTACTGGCGACCGCGACGGATATGACAGCGATGGAAAAATCCGCCTATCGTTTCGGAAAACGTGCCGCCGCCCGGTGGAAAGCCATACGACGCAAGGCCGCCGCCTGGCGGCGCCAGTCGCGGCGTGCCATGGCGATAGCGCTGATCGCGGCCTCGATAGCCGAGGCCCCGACACGGCTGGCGCACGCACAGATCGGTCAGCTCGCGGGGGCAGGCCCGGTCGCTGGCGTCGGTCAGAGCGCCATGGGATCGGTCGGCGGTCTCGTGAACGGCGCCGTCCAGCGGCTCGGCGACCTCGAGGAAAATGGTCCGGGCTACATGTATTACGGGATCAACGCCGCCGACCGCGGCCTTGGCTATCGCGGTAGCTACTACACCGTGGGTGGCTTCGTGCCCTACGCCGAAGACGATCTCGGCGGCGTCTGGAATGCCGACCTTCGCGGCCATCTGAGCAACTACGGCGGGTTCTTCTCGAACATCGGCGCCGTACGGAAGCAGTTCTGGGGCGGCACGCTCTTCGGCATCGGCGTGTTCTGGGATTACGACGGCGACCAGAACCAATACGCCGACACGACGATCACCGACACAAGCGGCAGCTACGTCTTCGCCGGCGGTCAGACCTACCAGCAGGTTGGCGTGTCGGCCGAGTGGCTCACCGACTATGGCAATCTCCGCAGCAACGGCTACATCCCGGTGGGCACCACCGCGCAGCAGATGGGGCCGTTCGTCGGCAACTCGCTCCTCTGCCAAAACGGCATCAATGCAGGGTTGGCCGGCGCCGACCTCGAAGTGGGCGCCTATATTCCAGGCCTCGCCGACTGGGCCGGCATGGTGAGCGTGGGCGGGTATGCGTTTGGCAACGCCCGCTACAACAACGTCAACGGCACCGACCTCGTGCCGTACTTCGGCGGCGTGTACACCCGCATGGACCTGACGCTGATCCGCAACTGGGATTTTTCCCTCCAGGCCAACAACGACAGCTTCTTCGACTGGACCGGTTTCGCGCGGCTGACCTACCGCATGGGCGGCTCACGGCGTCGCAACGTGCCCGATCAGATGGAGCAGCCGATGATGCGAAACGAGCACGTCGTGCGTGCGCACCAGGCGCCGGAGCAGGCGATCAACGATGTGACCGGCTTGCCCTACCAGGTATTCCACGTCGACAACACGACGACCACCCTGCCAGCCGGCACGGGCACCTGGGAAAATCCCTACACCACGCTCCAGCAGGCCCAGAACGCCGCCACGGCCGACTACGATATCGTCTTCGTTCACATCGGCCAGAGCCCGACATGCCCGTATGAAACCCCGGCCGACGGCTACCAGTTCCAGGCCGACAACCAGTATCTGATCGGTGAAGGGACGTCCTTGCAACTCTGCACGGCGAACTGCGGCAAGATCGATGTCTGGTCCAACACCGCCTCCACGCTTTATCCGGTGATCACGAATCCGGCAGGCCCGGCGGTCGTGTTGACGAACGCTGCCGGCACCGTGACGGGCGCCACCGTCGATCATCTCCAGATAAGGGGCGCACAGGTGGGCATTACCGACGGCCCAGGCCTGCCTTCCGGCGGGATCGCCACGGTCAATGACGTGAAGATTACGGGCAACGGTCCTTCACAAACCGGCGCCTTCATAACAGATGCCGCGGGAAACAGCGGCACCATCAACTTCTCCAACATGAAGCTGCAAAATCTCACGGCAGACGGATTTGTGGTGGACGGCCAAAACACAGGCAATCCGTTCGTCAACATCTCCAATTCGACCATCAGGAACACGTCGGGCTCGGCTGTCATCGTGAACGGCATAGCCGAAGACGGCCGCGTGCGACTGGCCAGCAGCACGATCGACGGGTCCACCGGACCTGGCGTTACGGTTTCCGGCGGTAACGCGATCATCGAGACCTCGGTGATCCGGAATGTCGGCAACTACGGCGTGTCGGTCACCGGCTCGCCGATCATTAGCGGAGCGCCGCTGACGACCGGCGGCACGTCGACTGTCCAGGTAGCCTCTTCCACCATCGAATCCACCATCGGCGTCCAGGGATCCGCGCCCAATGCGGGCGACGTCGTCGACCTCACGGTCAACGGCAACACGCTCAGGTCGCCGGGCGGCGGTAACGGCATCAGTCTTGCCGTTAATGATGGCTCGATCAATGCCAACCTCGTGAGCAACAGAATCAGCGGTCTCTCGACGACGCTTGCCACCTCAGGTTCCACGACCACCTCCGGCACCACGGGCGTCGGAGTCTCGAACATACTGCTGACGACGAGCGGCTCGAATCTGACCAACCTGACCATCAAGGCGGCGAACGAAACGAATCTTCGGGCGATCAACTACGACGCCTCCGTGGGCCAGCAGCCCGTGCTGACTGGCACGACGCCGCCGCCACCGCCCAACTACGATCCTTCAGTGATCGTGCCACTGCCGGTGCCTTGAGCAGGCGGCGGCGTAAGCTCGGCAATCGTGAGTCGATGGCCCCGTCGAGCGTTGCTGCGGTCTAACGTCGACGCGGCCGCCAGGCGAACTTGACGGGTTTGGCCGGCGTGTTCCCGCGACTCGGAGCTCCGGACTTGCCCGCCGGCAGGGCATGCTGATTGCCCTTGGCATCAATTCCGGATGCGTTGGCGACGAGGCCAGTTGCAGCCGCCGCCGGCACATCGTTGACGCCCACATCGCCCGCGAGATTCGGCGATGCGGCTCCGGCTGCCGCTGACGAGAAGTAATTCCCAGTCACCGACTGAGCGGCCACCGTTGCGGGCGTCCGGATGCTCAGGCCCCACCGGCCGTTCCCCCAGATCTCGTTGCTGAAAACCGAAACCTTGGGGGTCGTGCCGATGACATGGCTCGCGCCTTGGATGCGGATGCCGTCAAAGGCGTTGTTGACTACCCGAGTGTTGGCGACGGTGGTTCGTCCACCCGTCAGCACGATACCATCGAGATTGTTTTGCACGACATTCTTCGCTGGCACCTGGAACGTCACATTGTTCTTCCCCGAGGCCGTCATCGGGGCGGAGAGTGTGATCATCTGCCCGCTGATACCCGCGATGGTCGTGCCTGCCGCGACTCCGCTGCCGCTCACTTTCTGGCCAAGAAACAGCGACGCTGCAGGCATCGTCGCCGGCAGCAGCATGAAGCGGGAGCCGTTGACGGTAGTCAGCTGGATTGTGGAGAGCGACACTCCGGCCACTCCTATGCGGTTGATGCCGGACTGCATCACCACGCCGACCACGTTGTCGGCCGCGGGGCTGCCGATCGTGTTGCCGACCAGCGTGACCCCGCTCGCCGTGCCCTGCACGGTGATGCCGGCCACCGAGGCTCCGACGATGTCACTGTTCATGATGGTCGTGCCGGAGGCGTTGCTTGCGCCCGACCCTGCCACGAGCACGTTGTACTTGTTGACGAATCGCTTCCCTGCCGCATCGACACCGAGCTTCACGGAATCGATCAGGATGCTCGACGCGCCGTTGACATGAATCGCCGCTCCCTGCGAAAACCCGCCGACCGTAACGTTTGCAAGAGAAGCTGCCGCCGTGGCGTCGGTCGCATTGCCGCTCGAAGGCAAGAATGTGAACGCGTCGACCGTGGTAGACGCGACCACCGTGGAGTTGAACCGCGTCGACACGACCCGGGAGCCGTCGAGAATGATCGGCGACGAAGCTGGAAGACTCCGCGGATAGCGCCGGTTGCCGTCGATGGCGAACGCCTTCACGATGGCCGGCAGTTCCTGCTGGAGCTTGATCGGCCCGGTGATGCCCGTCGAAAATCGGAAATCAGTTTCCTGGAAAGGGTTCGCCGAATCTCTCGTGTCGTTGGCTTGCCTCAACCCGATGAGCTTGCCGAGCGAGCCGGCAGAAGTATTGGTGCCATCCGGCGTGGATACGACGAACGTCAGGGCATCGTTGAGATCGTCTGAACCGATATTCGTGACGGTCGCGATCGACGTGACCGTCACAGGCGACGCCGCGAAGGTCTGGCTGCGATCGTAGTCGATGCGGAAAGATTGTCCTGCGAAGCTGCCATCCGTCACCGCCACGATGCTGCGCGGAAGAAACTCGCCGGCCGTGTCGGCCTCCGGGGCCCGGACAAGTTTCCACGGGGTCGTAAGTCCACCGAGACTCGTGACATGGTACAGCCCGCTGGCCCTGGCCCCGGCATCGGCCGTGCCGTTGGTGAGCAGCACGCGATCTCCAACACGGATGCCGGACGGCAGCACGCTGGACAGGGCCTGGGGCACGGTCGACGAAATGCTGGCGGCGAAGATTCCCGGCGATCCCTTGTCGTAGCGAGTGCCCGAGAGCTGCGTCGCCGTGGCAAAACGCGCTGCCAGGTTGCTGGCACCGGCCAGAGGAGCGTCGAGCACGACCATATCGCCGCCAGCCGCACCGCCCGTCGTGCGGATTCGAACGCCGCCCGCCGCACGCATCGGCGGCACCCGTATGGAACCGTCACTGTTGACGGTATTGCGGATCGAGGCGTCGAGGCTGAGCGTCGCCGGGTTGCCCACGGTGAGCGTGCCGGCCGTGTTGACATTGATATCGATGCTCCCTCGTGGGGCCGAGACTTCAAGTGAGGTCACGTCGGTCATGCTCGCCAGCAGCGCCGGCACAACCGCATTGCCACTTGCGTCGATCTCGGGATCGACACCCTCAGCCCGCAGCGAAACGGGGCCTCCAGGCTGGAGCGCATTGATCCGGACCGCGCCAATGTCGTTGAGCGAAAACGAACCGTTTACACGGGCGTTGACGACTTCGACGTCGGTCCGCAGGAAGAATCCGCTGTCGCCCGGGAGCACGCCGGGGTTGCCCACCGAGCCCTCGGCATCGATCTGGAGGATCTGGCCGGTCACGAGCGACGAGCCGCCGATCTGCCCGTTCCCGGTGCCGTTGGGATCGTTGAGCTGCAGCGAGAAGCTGTTGAGCGTTCCGTTGTCCCCGAAAGCCCGATCCCGCACCTCGAGCGTCCAAATCCCCCGGGAACGTCGCCCGTAGAGCGGGGCGAGCGAATCGAGCGGCAGGAACCTGCCCGTGTAAGGCGCGGCTCCACCGGAGATCGGCAAGGCAGCGGGCGTGCTGGTGGTATCGGAGGTGAACACAGTGCTGGTGAAATTCGCCCCTCGTGCGTTCCTGTCGACGAGGCGAAACCGGGAACCATCGGGCGCGATCAGGGTGACCGAGAGATCGCTCAGATCGGTATGAGTGATGCCCACATCGACTTTCACACCGTCGAACACGAAGTCTTCCTCGAACGTGACCGTTTTGGTCGATGTCTGGAAGTCGGAAATCGGAACAACGCCAGTCTGCACGCGGGTTGGCGAGCGATCGCTGCCAGCCTTCTTGTTTTTCTGGTTCATGACGATGCGATTGATCGCCTTGATGCCGCCGCCGTTGAGCCGGATGTCGCCATTGTTGGCGTTCAGGACGATGTCATCCACCGCCTCATTCTGGTCGGCTGCGGTGACGCTCAGCGAATTTCGCAGATCGATGTCACTGGCGGTGACCGAGAGCCGACCCTTGGTCGTACTGATGGGGGCCGTCATCGTGAACGTGCCTGATGCGACACTGACCTCAACACCACCGGCAGTCGACAGAGCCGATGTGAAGGTCATGTTTCCCTGGGAGGCCAGCAGGATCGGGAAGGTCGACGCCACCACTGCGTCGATGGAGATCGAGTCGGCCTCTGTCACGCTCAAAATATAAGGAAATGGATTTTCGACCGGTGTGTCTTTCCTCCGCGCGGCTCGAACGCGGAGGGAGTCGACCTTGGTCTGGATCGAGACGTCGTTGAATGCCGTCGCACCATCCTGCGGTGTCGGCAGGTCGTTGGCGAGCGTGATACCGAGCGTCGTGCCCTGGAAAGTTCCCGTCTGCACGCCGCTGTCTGGATTGACGGTGGTCATGCGGAACGGGAGCAACGTCTGGTCGCCGGCGACAGATTGAAGGAGGTAGGACTGGTCGTTGGCAAACACGTTGCCGGCGACGATCACATCGCCGGTAACGGACCGGACGTAGATCGCCTGCGCCGCCTTCGAACCAAACTCATCGGCCGCCAGAGAGGCGGTGGCTGACACGAGGACGGTCGACCGCAGCACGTCATTGTGCAGATCGTCGGCCGTGTGAATTTCGTAGACGCTCGCACCGATGCCCGCATTGAACCGCACCGTCTCTGCAACGGCCAGCGGCGTCAGCCGGTCGACACTCACTCTTGGAGCGAAAAGCGGGTTGTAGCCGCTGCCAGGGTCGGTGATGTCGATCGAAGCGATTCGTCCCTCGGAATCGAGTCTGGCTGTGGCAGTGGCCTGCCGGCCGTCGACCTGGGCGGGCCTGTCGATAAACACCCTGGGGGCAACCGCGTAGCCATATCCGCGGCCAGCCGTCCCGCTATGGGTGAGGGCCTCCGCGGCGGTGTAGCCACTGCCACCACTGACGATCTCCAACCGCTGAACGCCGCCCGTGGCCGATACCGACAGCACCCGAAACTGGGCGGAACGACCAGGGCCGGCGGCACTGTCGAGATTCACAAGATCGTCGACGGCATAACCGCTTCCACCACTGCCCAGCGGCACGGTCACCGACTGGATTGAACCCTGCGCTGCATTGACGGCGTTGACCCTGACCACCAGTCCGGTGCCTGACTGGAAGGAAACGGCGGAGACTGCGTCTCCAGTCACGGTCGCGACCGGACGCAACGCGCTAAACGCCACGACGGGCGACGCCACCGAAATGGCCGGCACCTCGCCGTAACCGGAGCCCTTGTTGATCATCTCGAAGCCGACGATCCGCGTCGTGGCCGGGTCGACGATGGCCCGCGCCGTGGCGATGTCAGGCGACGTGTTTTCCGGCGGAGGGTCGATCTCGATCGTGGTCTTGTCGAGCGAATAGCCGACCCCGGGCGAGGTGACCGTGATCGAAATAACCCTGCCCGTCGCATCGACGTTGGCGGTACCGGTAGCACCCGTGCCACCGCTACCGACAGCGGGTACAAACCTGACGGCAGGAGGCCTCGCAGGATCGTAGCCGAACCCGCCGTTCACGATGCGAATGATGCCGATCGATCCCACGATCGTGGCGTCGGCCTGGGCACCTGTTCCAGCGGCGGAGAAGAACGTGACCGTCGGGGCTCTCGTGTAGCCGGATCCTCCGTCTGTCACTTGAACTCCGCTGACCGATGTGCCAAGCAGGGTTGCCGTAGCCCTTGCCTCGCGTCCGGGACCATTTGGCGGGCTCACCGTAACTGTCGGTGGAGTGGTGTAGCCGGTGCCCCCTGCGCCCTCTCGGAGGCTGATCGCTGAGACCACACCGTTGCTCAGAGAGGCCACCGTCGCCACTGCCTGGAGCGAACGCGGCGCCGCGATGGTCACAACGGGAGGGCTGTCGGGATCGTAGCCGGCACCGGAAAGGCCGGGAGGCAGGAGGAGCCGTTCGACCCGACCATTCACAACCTCAGCAACGGCTGCAGCGGTCTCGAAGGCACGGGCATCACTGCCAAAGGCAGGGCCGATGTCCATCCGGCCGGTGGTGGTGACCCGTGCATTCAAGTCGATCGTCGTCGCCCGCAGCGAGACGCCCGAGGCTCGGGTGGGGGCAACCCTTACCGGCGAGTCGATGCTGACGACCGACCCGGGGGTGAGGAGGTTGATATCGAGGGCATTGGTGATGTCGTGGCCGGCGAAGACCGTAGCCGATACCGGACTGCCCGTGCCCGACTCGACCGCATACCGAGCGGAGCCCAGTTCCACCCGGCCGATTTCAGAAGACGCGAACAATCGCAGGCCGCGAAAACCACCGCTTGCCCCGGTGATAAGGATGCCCGTGAATGTTATGTCTGCCAGGTTCGGGAGATCCCCCCTCCGCAAGGTGCCGGTTGAATCGCCATTGAACAAAAGCGTGTTCGAAACACTGTCGGACATGGAGACGCTGAACGGCACGCCATCCATAAGCAGCGTGCCCGAAAACGTCGACGAAATGATCGGGCCAAGCCCCAGCCCGGCGGCGTTTGCCAGAGCCACGTCGAACTGTGTCGCCGCACTCGGCTGCAGGTTTGCCTCGTTAATTGTCGTATATCCAGGACCAAAATTATCTCGATTCCAGACAAGATTGTCCAGGATTGGAACCTGCGACAGTTGGGGCACATTCCAGCGAATGACGAGGGTCGGATTGGCCGTATCCTGCATGGTCACGCTGGTCGGGTAATAGTCACCGACGTTTGGTGTGGCGTCGACGCCGACGCCGGTGACAAGTCGCGGCTGCAGGCCGTCGCCAAAGCCACGTCCGTCGTCGTTTGTAAACCGCCATGACGTCGGGCGGCCGTCGGGCTGCGTGATCGAAACGATGCCTTCCGTCGGAGGTCGTACACCCAAGAGAACGCCCGATTCTCTTTGGTTACTCAGCCGAAACGTCGTGGTGGACTCTGCCGACATCGGATACCCCGTTGCCAGGCCGCCGGCATCGGCCCGCGTGGAGCCCGATGTGATGATAATCTTGCCCAATGAATCGATGGCCGGGATCTGAACGCTACTCAGGCCGGCCGATGGATCATTCACGAAACTGCTGTTGTCGGCAACGAGCAGCGAGTGGGGCGCCGTAGCGATCTTCTGCACGAAGATATTGTCTCCGGGTGCGCCGTCGACTCCGCCCTCCCCCACGATCGTCAGGAAGCCGCCCGCATTGTTCGGCTCAAGGAAGGCTGTCACCGCCAGCAGTTGACGCGACTCCAAACGCTCGGCGTCTGCGGCCCGCAACTGACGCTGCCCGCCGCTTTTGGAGCCGGTCTTGGATCGCGAACGGCGGATGCGGCGGGACTCGACCGGGCGAGGTGAAGCAGTCAACTGGCGGGCTTTCTCCCCAACCCGGTCGCTCAGCACCGCCAGCATGCGTTCAAATGTGGACATCGGCTTTTCCCTTGAATTGAAGACCTTGGACGGTGTGACGTCTACGAAGCCCGGGGGGCAGCCCCTCGAGTGCGATAGCGCGGAAGAGGGGGATCATCTTTGATTAACCTCCATGTACGGAGGGGTCAACCAATTGGTGCGGTCGGGGTAGGCACATTTTTCCTAAAACCACCATCCGGTGCAGGTTTTGCCGGTTTTGCAGCCTTTCCCACCGTGCGGGCACGAGGAGTTCAGGCCTTTCGAGGCGTGGTCCCAGGGGTGCCCCCGGGGGCGACGCGATCGCCTGTCTCGATGCCGCCACCGACAGACGTCAGGGCCGTGTTCAACGCCAGCCGGTAGAGGCTCCCCCACGCGGCCGCGTCGACATCCGCCCGCATCCCCCGGCTCCGCCTTGCCTCGAACGCGTCGCGGAAATGCTCCGTGACGGCTCCCGTGCGGCTGTCTCGCGTCGGCACCACGCACCGCCGGCAGACGTTCATGGCCCGCAGCCGGACGTCGCCAATAGCAAACTCTAGAGACTCCGGCGGCGGCAGGTCGGCATAGGGATCCACCGGCAAACCTGCAGGCAGATCGAGCAGCGAGGGCTGCACCTCCGGCCGCGCGGGGCTCGCCAGCGTATCCTCCCAAAAGGCATCGCAGCCGCCGATCTCGAGATTCGCCCGAAACCGCCGCCGCGACTCCTCAAGATCGAACCCAAACCAACGGGCGACTTCCCCGAGGGTCGCGGTCGAGACGAGCGTCGGCCCCGGCGCATCGCGGTCGTCCGGAAACCCTCCGTCGGCCCTTTCTTGCAACAGCACGCCGCAACCAAACGCCTCCGAGAGCCACTCGCACGGCCCCCCCTGACCCGGCACCAGATGAAACGAGTCGCGAGCCATCGGGCCGGCCGAACGCCCGCTACCCAGGTGCCCAGCAAGGCCCCGCAGCCGTTCGAGATCGCCCGCAGGAAGCGATGCCGCGGCAATCGCCGCCGGATCGACCCAGAGCGTGATCAGCCGCTCGGCCAGGTCGAACTCTGCCCGAATCGCGTGAACAAGTGGCGATCGCTTCGCGTTTAACACGCGGCCATCCATGTCGACCAGCCGCCAGCGACGATCGTTTTCAAGGGCGGCTGACTCCAGCACGCAGCTCTCAACGACTTCCATGCCGTCGAGGCTTTTTACCGGGTAGATCGTGATCCGATCGAGCGTGGGCATGGTCGGCGAAAAGCGTCAGGGCCGGAGGCCCGGGTTAGCACCAGAGGGCGGAGGCCCGCCAGGTAAAAATCGACACGATGTCGATGTTTTGCCTACATCTTGAAATTGAACGTCTGCCAGAGGAGCCGCAGGAGCCACTGGCCCACCGTGCGGTTGCCCACCTTGATCCGTGCCGTGCCCCGCATACCCGGCGTGAGCACACAATCGGGGTCGTCGAGCGACGTCATCGCCTCGTAGCTCGTCGAGATCGGCGATTCCTGGCCCGATTCGTCCGTCTTCGTGGGCACCTGCCCGCCTGCCTTCACGGAAAGCCGCTCGGATCCCGTCTCGATGTGCGTCTCCGCCAGCTCGTCCACCTTCCCAGTGAACGTCCGCCACGGGAAGGCATCGAGCTTCAGATCAACCGTCTGGCCACGGGTGATGAACTCCACCTCCGACTGATCCACCACCATGACAACTTCGAGTTTGTCCGCCTCCCCGACCATGCACAGCACCGTGCCCTCGGTGAACGTCGCTCCCAGGTTCTTGTCATCGAGCGCATTACCAGACCAGCCCGGCAGCTTGCCCGCGGCGGCCGCCTCCTTCGATGGGGGCACGCTCGTCGCCGGCAGAACGATGCCGGCCCGGGGTGCAACCAGCACGAGTTCCTCCCGATCCTTCTTCTTCTTTGCCAACTGATCCTCGACGCTCTTGAGCGATTCCTCCACCGTGCCGATCTCGAGCCCCGCCGCGGGATCGGTAAACCGCTCCCGCTGGAGACTATTGAGCCGCGCCCGAGACTGCGACGCCTTGCCCTCCAGATCGGCGATGGCGAGGTCCAGATCGATGCTCGAGAGCCGGGCGAGTTCCTGCCCCTTCGTGACGATGTCACCCGCCTTCACCGCCAGGGTTTCCAGCCGCCCAGCCACGGTGACATAGACCATCTCCTCGGCCCGCGGCCGCAGTTCGGCGGCGCACCAGACCCGCTGAGGCAGCGGGATCAACGCGATCGCCGCCAAAACCACGGCCGCCACGATGCCTGTCACCGTCACATTCAAAGCCTTCACTTCGTCGCGCCTCCCGGGAACGTTGAGAAACTTGATCATCGACTGCAGCGGCCGGATCACCAGGCCCCAGAGGGCACCGGCGGCAAGGATCTGCCCCAGCACCTCGAGCCGGTAGGGCTTGAAGACACTCCACATGAACAGGAAAATCGATGCCGACACCATCCACATGTAGAGGCTCGACGCCACCGCGTAGAGAGCGAAGAGCCCGCGGTTCCGCTGCGGCAGGAACGGATCCTCCTGCTGCTTGATCCCCAGGCACCAGCGGGATGCCGCCCGACCGAGAATCGAGGTCGCTTTTTGCCGCAGGTTGGGGATCTCGAGGATGTCCGAGAGGATGTAGTAGCCGTCATACCGCATCAGCGGATTGGCGTTGAACAGAATCGTCGACACGCTCGACACGAACATCACGTCGAGGCAGAGCTGGTTGAAGATGCCGGCGTGGGAATTCCACCAGAGATAGGTGGCGATCGAGGCGATGATCACCTCGACATACATGCCCGCCGCGCCGATCGCAGCCCGCTTCCACTTGCTCGGCAGCATCCAGCTGTCGGAGACGTCGCAATACAAGCATGGCGTGAAGACCAGCAGCATCATCCCCATCTCGTGGCACTCGCCGCCGTAGTGCTTGCAGGAGAGCCCATGGCCGAATTCGTGGATGATTTTCGTGATCGCCAGCGCAACCGCCAGATAGAGCCAGTTGCCCGAGGCGAAGAACTGGTGAAAGTCGGGCAGCTTCGAGCGGAAGACGCCGAAATTCACGAGCACCAGCAGCAAGGCCGAAGCCACGAACGTCAGCATGCCCACGATCGCCGGCGGCGAAAAGAGCCAGCCAAACCAGGGATCGAGCTTCTTGAGCATCCAATCTGGATCGATTCCCCGAAATCGCAGCGACATGATGTTCGACAGCCACGCCATCCACTGCTTCCAGATCCGCTGCTTCCGGCGTTCATAGAGCTGGGGCCCCTGCCCGGGCCGATCGCCCATCACGAGCCCGCTGCGGTGCAGCGTGGCCACGAACCGGGCCAACTCATCCAGCGTGATCCGCCGCGGCGGAAAGCGGGCCTCAAACTGCTCCTTCAGGTTCTCGAGGCTGACGTTGCCGTCGAGCATGTCGAGCAGCGCGTATTCCTCGGGCCGGAAGCGGAAGTACGAGAGCGAGATCGGGTCTTTCACCACCCACCACGCCTGCCCCTGATACACCTGCCGGTTCGTGACGAGATCGCCGCGGCGGCGGAGGCCTACCGGCCGCGTGGTGCTTGAACGAAAGGCGTCGGCGGTGGCCATGGAACGGCTGGCCCTACTTCCTGACCGGAGGCAGCGGTTTTTCCTGCGAGTGAATGATGAGCGTGGCCGTCTGGCCGGCCCGCAGCAGCCACTGCTGCGTCCCTTCGGCCTGCCGGTTTTCCACCTCGGCAAACACCCGGTAGTCGCCGCCGCTCTCCACGACCGGACTGGTAAACACGATCCGCCCGGCGAATTTCTCCCGCCGGTTGTCGGCCAGGACCACCTCCGCCGTCACCGGTCTGTCACTCACCTGATCGGGATTCCAGCGGCTGGAGTCGACGTATCCCTCGACCCGCAGCTTGTCTTTTCGGACCACTCGGGCCAGCGGATCCCCCGGCTGCATCCACTCTCCCTGATGCGGAAACACCTGCACGACCACGCCGTCGAGCGGTGACTTGATCAGCCGTCGCTCGATCGCATTTTCGGCGGCATCTACCTCGACACCCTTGGAGACCGCCGCCTGCGCCGACACCTTCCGCTCCAGCTGCGCCTGCTCGATCTGCAACTCGGCCTTCTGCTCATTGAGCTGCAGCCGGTTGAGCTCCACGCGGGTCACGCTGCCCGGCACCTTGCGGTCTGATTCCGCTGCCTTCTCATACTCGATCTGGGCGACCTTCTCGGCAGCCACCGCGTAGCGGACATCGACGTCGCTCTCCGCCTTCGCGACGGCCTGGTCATGCTCCGCCTTCGCCTTGCGGCGTTCCATCTGCGGCTGGTTGTCGTCGATCCTGGCGATCGTGTCGCCCTGCTTCACGACATCACCCTCGCGGGCCAACAGTTCCACGAGCACTCCCGCCTCACGGGCCGGCACCTTCGCCTCCTCCATGAGCGACACGAGGCACCGCTCGAGCACCGGCTCGCCATCGGCGGCACGGCCGACGGGCGAGGGCAGCACGGCCCACGCAATCGCCGCTGCGAGCTGCCATGCCAGAGCACCACCCCGCATCCCACGGGCCATGCG
>JBIIMX010000502.1:0-2926 GCA_044337765.1 Pirellulales bacterium
GCCGGGCCTCGGCAAAACGACCTTTGCGACCTGCATTCCGCGGGAACTCGGCACCACGCTCCAGATAGCCAGCGGTGCGGCGCTGGCCGCGCCCAAGGATCTGCTCCCCTACCTCACCAATGCCGCCGAGGGATCGGTGCTGTTCATCGACGAGATCCACCGCCTGCCGATCGCGGTCGAGGAATTTCTCTATCCTGCGATGGAGGATTTTCGAATCGACATCACGCTCGGCGACGGGGTCTCGGCTCGCACGATCAACATGCCGTTGCGGCCGTTTACGCTCGTCGGGGCGACAACGCGGCCCGGCCTGCTCTCGGCGCCGCTGCGTGACCGGTTCGTGATGCGTGAACATCTCGACTTCTACTCGGAAGACGATCTGGCCGAGATCGTGCGGCGTTCGGCCGTGAAACTCGACATGCCGATGGATGATGCGACGGCGGATGAGGTCGCACGGCGGAGCCGGGGAACGCCGCGGCTGGCCAACAACAGGCTCCGTTGGATCCGCGATTTCTCAACCAGCCGTGCGGAGGGACTCATCGGTGTGGAGATCGCCCGCACGGCGCTCGAGATGCAGGGCATCGACGAACTCGGCCTTGATGGCTTCGACCGCCGCTATCTGGAGACGATTCAGCGGGTCTTCGCCGGCGGCCCGGTCGGCATCGAGGCCATCGCCCACACGATGAGTTCGGCTCCCGACACGTTGGAAGACGACGTCGAGCCCTACCTGTTGCGGTGTGAACTCGTGGTCCGCACCCCGCGCGGCCGTCGGCTCACGCCGCGGGGAGAAGACCATCTGGGGGCCTTGCCGAAGATCGGCCCGCAGGGCCGCCTCTTTTAAATGCGGCTTCATGCGGCCTTTTTTCACGCTCGTCTTCTCCGGGATCTTCCTTTTCAGGCCCTGCCGAGGGGCGGATTGTCGGCGGAAGTCTCGGCTCGCGACCGAGCTGGGTGTGACCCCGCCCCTGCTTTGC
This sequence comes from Pirellulales bacterium, assembly GCA_044337765.1. Taxonomy (GTDB): domain Bacteria; phylum Planctomycetota; class Planctomycetia; order Pirellulales; family UBA1268; genus CAMCQY01. The sequence continues at coordinate 972 of JBIIMX010000502.1, forward strand.
CGCGGCGATTGACCGGGGGGAGCGTGGTTGGGTAGAGTACGCGACTCAACCCTCCGTCTCGTAGGTGCTTTCATGGCCGTTCCCAAGCGACGTCAATCGAACCAAAAGACTCGTTCCCGCCGGGCGCACGACTTTCTCACGCCCCGGCAGTTGACGTTCTGCTCGAACTGCGGCAAGGCCGTGCCCACCCACCGGGTCTGCGGCGGCTGCGGCCACTACATGGGACGGGCTGTCGTCAAGACCGCAGAATGATCCCGTTGGCAGCGGCGAATGCAGGAAGCGCGGCGGAGACCGCGGTGAAAATGGCATCATCCGCTTCTGCGTCCGGCTCCCAGTCGCTCCTGTTTCCGGGCCAGGGTGCCCAGACCGTTGGCATGCTGGGCGACTGGTGCGACGGGCACTTGCCTGCCTTGCGACTCTTTGACCGTGCCTCCGAACTGCTGGGCTACGATCTGGCAGCCATCTGCAGGCACGGGCCGGCCGAGAAGCTCAATGCCACGTCGGTCAGTCAGCCGGCGATCTTGGTGACGAGCTTGGCTGCATTGGAGGTGCTCAAGGCCCGCGACCCCGCAATGGTTGACGGAGTCGCGATCACGGCCGGATTGTCGCTCGGCGAATACACGGCGCTCGTGTTTGCGGACGCCATCGATTTTGACAGCGCGGTCCGGCTCGTGGATGTTCGCGGCAGGGCCATGCAGTCGTGCGCGGGCCGTCGTGGTCCCGATGGAGAGCCTGCCGGAGGCATGGTCGCCGTGCTCGGCATGGAACGCGAGCGGGTGGCGAGTCTGTGCGACGAATGCCGTAGCGGCGACGTGTTGGAGGTGGCCAACGTGCTCTGCCCAGGCAATGTGGTGGTGTCGGGCGATGCTGCGGCCTGCCGCCGGCTGGAAGAAGCCGCCACTGCCGCCGGGGCGATGAAGTGCGTGCGGCTGGAAGTCGCCGGCGCATTTCACACCGTGCTGATGCACGAAGCCGTCGACGCATTGACAGCGGCGCTCTCGGAGACGAGGGTCCGCTCTCCGCGGATTCCGGTTGTGAGCAACGTCGATGCCCGGCCGCATGCCGACCCCGATGAGATTCGCGGTCTGTTGGCCCGCCAGGTCTGCGGCGTGGTCGAGTGGCACGCCTCGATGACGTATCTCCTGTCGATGGGCGTCCGGAGCGTGTGCGAGGTGGGGCCTGGCCGGGTGCTGCGGGGACTGCTCAAGCGGATCGATCGCAGCGTTGCGTGCTCCGGAGTGCCCGAGTGAAGAGTGCCCGAGTGAACGTCGATCATTTCTTTGAGAGCGATTTGCCCGCCGTCGGGTGAGCCGCCCCCCACAACACAAACGAACCGCATCCACACACACCGCCGGGGAGCCAATCATGACCGACAGTAGCAAGCAGCCAGCCACGCCAGCCGACGCGAAGGCCTCAATGCCCGCTCCCAGGCGTCTTCAAGTCGACCTTTCCGGGCAGGTGGCACTGGTCACCGGAGCCTCGCAAGGCCTCGGCCGCGCGATCGCCGAGGCCCTGGGGGCGGCTGGCGCAACCGTGGCTCTGGTAGCGCGAAACGCCGGCAAGTTGGCCGATGTGGCCGCCGGCATCCGCGCCGCTGGGGGCGCGGCCGAAGAGTTTCCCTGTGACGTGTCCAAGGGAGACGAGGTGGCGAAGGTGGTCGAGCAGATCGTCGAAAAGCTCGGTCGACTCGATATTCTGGTCAACAATGCGGGCGTCACTCGCGATACGCTTTTGCCGCGAATGAGCGACGAAGAGTGGGACGAAGTGCTCACCACGAACCTCCGGGCGCCGTTTCTCTTCATGCGGGCCGCCAGCCGTCCGATGATGCAGCAGCGGTATGGACGGATCATCAACGTGTCGAGCGTTTCCGGGCTGATCGGCAACCCTGGTCAGGCCAATTATTCAGCCTCGAAGGCGGGGCTGGTGGGCCTTACTCGCACGGTTTCGAAGGAACT
>JBIIMX010000076.1:0-11333 GCA_044337765.1 Pirellulales bacterium
GGCCCCTGCGGCTCGAGGCATCGGCAAATGTGAAGCTGCCGATCAAGGGAGAGATCCTCGGCAAGACCTTCGAGTCGAAGACCGGCCTGGTGGCTTCATGGTCTCGGGACGTGCCCATCGTCGTCGATCCGAAGCGGCTCGCGGAGATCCAGTGGCGGGGCAACGCCCCGGCGTGGGACTGGGATGCGTGGCGGACTGCCGTCGACATCAACTTTGATCCCGGCCTCGATTGGCTGATGAAGTTTCGCGGCATCAGCGTCGAAGGCGTGATCGACGCCCTCGACAAACTGCTCGACCGGCTCGACGCGATCGACAAGAACTCCCCGGTGATGCAGAAGAAGATCCCTGGCACCGACGTCTCGATCGGCGAGGCGGTGTCGGTGACCAAGCGGCTCCGCGACACCGTCCGCAAGATCAAGAATCAGCCCGGCCTGCTGCTCGACGAGATCGACGTGGAGATCCGCAAGGCCGTCTACGGAGAGGCCGACGCTTTAAAGCGGCCGAAGGTTCTCACCTACGACGAGGCTGGGTCGGCCCTGCGGCTCGCCCTGCCGGTCGAGCTCTCGACACCCGACAACCTCAAGGATGTAAGCCTGTCGCTCGACCTCGAGTCGCTGAATCCAACTCTCAAGACCCTTGGGAAGCTCGTGGCCGCCGAGGGAGCGGCCAAGGTTCAGATCGACTGGACGGCGAAGGCCACGCTCGACCTCGGGCTCGACCTCACCAATCCCGACGCACCACGGCCGTTCATCTTCACTTACGATGCCAAAACCAAGCAGGGCACTGCGGTCGAGATCTCGGGCCATGCACGGGCGGAGACGATCTCGTTCGGCGCCACGCTCGGCCCGCTCGGCCTGAAGATCACCGATGGCAAGATGGCGATCGACGGGGATGGCGACCCCACCACGAAGTTCCTGCTGAAAGATGGCCAGCCCGTCTTGGAGAATGGCAAGCCCGTCAACGACGCGGCCCGAGTGCTCGTGCCGCTCACCGACGCGGCCAACCCTGCGGCCAAGCGGATCTACCTCGACGTCGGCTCGCTTCCGCGGGCGATTCCGCAGGCCACCGGCAAGGTCGTGCTCGACCTGCCGGTCAACACGCCGGCCCGCAATGGCCAGCCGGAAAAGCCGCTCGATGCGGCCACGCCGAAGCTGACCTGGCAGTACGACCTCTCGACGATGTTCAACGGCTCGAACCTGCCCGCGCCGACACTGCCCGACTTTTCCAAGATTATCAACCAGCTCCCGACCGTCTCGCTCGACGTGCTGGCGGGCGGCTGGGACGGCATCTTCGCGATCCTGGAGACGGTCGTCGCCAACAACACGCTCGCCGTCAAGATTCCGCTCGTCGGCGACAAGCTCCGCGATGCCGTCCGCATGCTCACCGACCTGCGGGCCAAGGGCCGCGACAATCTCGCGGTCTCTGCCCTCGGCAGCGCCGTCGGCATCGACGTGGCCCGGCAGCGGCTCTTCGAGGCCTTCAGCAAGTCAAATCTCGGCTGGCTGAAAAACGCCAAGGGCGACGACGGCGCCGTCAGCGACATCAAGGTGCTCGTCGACGGCCAGCCCTGGGTCTCGGGCATGCCCGCCACCGTCGGCGAGATCGTCTTCGAAATGCGGCTCGCTAAGTCGCTCGCGAGCCTCGAACTCGATACCAACGCGATCGACTTCGCCATCCCCGGCCTGTCGCTCGACGCCGAAGGCAAGGTGGCGGCAAAGCTCGGCTTCGAGATGGTGCTTGGAATCGGCATCAGCAAGACGCAGGGCGTGTTTCTCAAGACCGACAGCGTGCTCAGTGCCGACCGGCCGCACGAACTCGAGTTCACGCTCGATGTCACGCTGCCGAATGCCGAACTGCGGGGCAAGCTCGGCCCGTTGGCCGTGACGATGACCGACGTCGGCTCCCGCGTGGGCGGCGCGATCGCGATCGATCTCGTCGATTTGGGCGACAAGAAGCTCACGGTCAGCGAGATCGCTTCGAATCCGACCGCAGCCGTCAAGGCGTCGTTCAAGGCCGCGCGGGCCGATCTCCGCCTGCAGGCCAACGTCAACGTTGGGTCGGCCTTCCCCTCGCTCTCGACGCGGATCGACGTCGGCTGGGATCTCTCGACCGCGAGCCTCTCCACCTCGTCGACATTCAAGCAGCCGACGATCGCCTTCAACGACATCACAATCGACGCTGGTCAGGCCGTGGAGCGAATCATCGGCTCGGTGATGCGGCAGGTGGGCAAGGTGGTCGAGCCTGTTCAGCCCGTCATCGACCTGCTCACGAAGCCGATCCCCGTGATCTCGACGCTCGCCGGGCCGACGTCGCTGCTCGACGTCGCCAAGAAACTCAACCCGACGCTCGCGCAGTTGGCGACGTTCGTGGAACTGATCGACGGCATCTCCGACCTAGCCGACAAGTCGTCGTCGTTCGGCAGCATCCAGCTCAATCTCGGTTCGGTCACGCTCAAGCAGCCGCCGACCGCCGGCAGCCTCGAGACTGCGGCAGGCGACTCGCTCTGGGACACGAGCAAGCTCAAGACGATCAGTCAGGCGGCGGCCGCCTCGCCACTCGGCGCGTTCATCGACCAGGCCACCAGCCTCGGAAGCAACCTCGACCTCCTCTTCGAGGATGACGACGAAGAGGCCACCGCCTCAGCTGTTCCGTCCGCCACCGCAGCCGCCCCGGCAGCGGCCGACGATGAGAAGAAGAAATCCCCCTTCTCCTTCCCGCTCTTCGACGATCCCAAGAGCGCCGTGCAGATCCTCTTCGGCCGCGACGTCGACCTCGTGAAGTTCGACATGCCGCGAATGACGATCGCCGACTTTTCGCTTCGGCAGATCTACCCGACGCCTGTGCCCTTCCTCTTGATCGAGATCAAGGGCGGCTTCAAGTCGACGATCGAATTTGACATGGGCTTCGACACGAAGGGCCTGCGGGTCTTTGCCGAGAGCGGCAAGCCCGAGGACATCCTCCAGGGCTTCTATGTCGTCGACGCCGCGGGACCGGAGTTCGACGTCATCGGCTCGCTGACGGTCGCACCGGTGATTCCGTCGATCCCCAACATCCCCCTGCCGGTCCCCGGCGCGTCGCTAAAGGTCGCGGCGGCTGCCCGCGGTGGCATCTATGCCACCATCGGCTTCGACCTCGCCGATTTCGACGGCAACGGCAAGGTCTACTTCACCGAAATCGTCGATGCGGTGAAGTCGAATCCCGAGGGGCTCTTCGACATCAATGGGCGGCTCTCCGCGGAATTGATGGCGAAACTCAAGATCGAGGCCCGCTTCAAGCTCTTCGGGGAGAAGAAAAAAGTCTCGATCATCAACTACGACAAGAAGCTCGTCGACATCACGCTCGCGGAGTTTGACAAGAAAGCCCGCCCGCCAGCGCCGCCGACGATCGACAACACGCCCCACCCGGCCGTCCTGAAAAACGGCGTGCTCACGCTGCTCACGACCGGGTCGAACGACGTTTTTAAGGTGACTCAGTCAGGCAGCACGGTGACAGTCCGGCGGCGGACGCCCGGCGTCGACCCGAACGCCGTTGACCCGAACGGTGGCATCACCGAGAGCTTCACCGGCGTGGGCCGGATCGAGGGGGACGGCGGCTTCGGCGACGACGTCATCGAGATCGACGAGAGCGTCACGGTGCCAACCCGGCTGCTCGGCGGCGCGGGCAACGACACGCTTCTCGGCGGCTCAGGCGACGACTCGATGGCCGGCGGCACCGGCCGCGACAGGCTCGTGGGCCGCCGCGGCAACGACACGCTCGACGGCGGTCTCGACGAGGACATGCTCTACGGCGGCCTCGGCAGCGACCGGCTCATCGGCGGCGACGGCAGCGACCTCCTCTTCGGCGACCACGAATATTATGTGGACGTTGCGGCCCAGTATCTTCTCTTCCAGACGTCGCTCGGCACGGCCGGCCGCGATCCCGCCCTCGATGCCGGCAATGCGGACGGGCTGGCGGGCAGCGGCAACGACACGATCGAGGGCGGTGCGGGCAACGACCGGGCCTTCGGCGGCGACGGCGACGACACGATCCTGCTCGGCAGCAACAACGACGAGGGCCGTGGCGGCCGGGGCCGAGACCGGCTCGTGGGTGGCGCGGGCTCCGACTCGCTCTATGGCGGCGACGGCGACGACGAGATCGACGCCGGCATTGGCGACGGCTCCGCTGAGCCGGGAGTCGTGCACATCCTCGTCGGCGGCCTCGGCAACGACTCGATCATCGGCGAGGCCGGCGACGACGAGATCCACGGCGACGACCGTGTACCCGGGCCGAACTCGTCACCCACCGGCGGCGCCGACACGATCTTCGGTATGGGGGGCAACGACTCGGTCTGGGCGGGCGGCGGCGGCGACCGCGTGACCACGCTCGGGGGCCGCGACGCGATCTGGGCCGGTGCCGGCACCGACTGGGTCTCCTCCGGTGCGGGCGACGACCAGATCTTCGGCGAGGGCGGCGACGACGAGATCCAGGCGGGGGCCGGCAACGACCTCGCGGCGGGTGGCGGCGGCAGCGACCTGCTGTATGGCGGCCTCGGCGGCGACAGCCTCCATGGCGACGGCTTCGTCGACATGGCGATCGGTATCGATGCGAGCCTCCGGCTGGGCGATGACGAGGGCGACGACGTCCTCTATGCCGGCTTTGTCAGTGAGGCCGATCCGATCACCGCCGGTGAGGCGGTGGCACACGTGCTCACCGGCGGCGGCGGCCGCGATCTGATCTACGCCGACTTCGGCGACGACGTGATCTACGCGGGCGGGGGGAACGACCGAATCTTCAGCTTCACCGGAGCCGACACGATCGACGCCGGCAGCGGCGACGACTTCGTGCATGCGGGCCTCGGATCCGACACGGTGATCGGCGGCGCGGGCCGCGACGTGATCTACGCCGGTGACGCGCTCGGCGGAAGCGGTACCGCTGCGGAGCCCGACCGCGGGGCGACCGACGTGAACGTGATCTACGGCGACCTCCCCGCTGGCGACGTGGCCGGCCTCCAGATCCGCCGAGACGAGGACGGCGAGCTGCACGCCGACGTGATCTACGGCGATCTCGGCGACGACACGATCGACGCCGGCTTCGGCAGCGACATTGTTCATGCCTACTCCGGAATTGACCGCATCGAAGCCGACCCGGCCACGGGCCTCGGTAGCGTTGGCCACGATTGGATCTACTTGGGTGACGGCGACGACGTCCTCTCAACCGGTACGGGTGACGATGTGATTTTCGCCGGCGGGGGCGACGACGTGATCGATTCCGGCAGCGGTGCCGACCGGATCGATGGCGGCGACGGCGACGACATCCTGATCGGCGGTACCGGCGACGACACGATCACGGGCGGTGCCGGCCTCGACCTCATCTGGGGCGGCGACGCCGGCTTCGAAATTCTCGCCTGGCAGACCGACCTGGACGCCTTCCGCAGCGGCCGGGCTGAATCGGCCTTCGCGCTGCCGACCGACTTCCCCGGCAGTGCCTGGACCCAGACCACCGTCGGGATGCTCGCCCTCGTGCCCCGGCGAATGTTTGGCCGCTCGCATGCCGGCCAGACCAACGACGGCAACAACACACTGTCGGGCGACAGCGGCACCGACTGGGTCTTCGGCGGCGGCGGGAGCGACCGGATCGCGGGTGGCGGCGGCGACGACTATCTCGACGGCGGCGCCGGCAACGACCAGGTCGGCGGTGACGACGGCGCCGATATCGTTCGCGGCGGCGGCAACGATGACGTGCTCCAGGGAGGCACGGGCATCGACCAGCTCTTCGGAGACTCTGGTGAGGACGTGCTGTTTGGCGATGGCGGCACCGAGAGCCGGTCAGTTGCGGGCCAGCGGCTCTTCGGCGGCGACGGCATCGACCAGATGTACGGCTGGTCCTACAGCACCAGCGAAGTGGAAATCCCAACCGAGTCCGCGTTGGTCGGCGAGGAGTTCCACGGCGGCTCTGGCGGCGACTGGATCTACGGCAGCATTCGCCGCGACACGATCTATGGCGACGGCGGCAACGACACGATCCAGGGCGACGGTGTCTTCGGGCCGACCTATGGGGAAAACCTCGTGCTCACCACCGGCGTGACACGGGGCGGCATCGACACGATCTACGGCGGCACCGGCGAAGACAAGCTCTACGGCAACGCCGGCGATGACGTGATCTGGGGCGGCGGCGACAGCGACTGGCTCGAAGGCCAGCATGGGGCGGACACGCTCTACGGCGGCGGCGGCATCGACAAGCTCGTGCTCGACGTGCGGCCGGAGTACGCCACCTCGGGCACGTCATCCTTTGACGGCCATTACGGAAACGAGTCTCGGCTCGACGTCGCCGACGACAATGCCACCGACATTCTCGTCGTGATGGGCACGAGCGAGGCCGACACGATCGAACTCGCCCAGGATACGTATCAGGATCAACGGACCGGCCAAAAGAAGCCGCGGCTCGTGGCGCTCGTGAAATCCGGGGCAGGACAGTCGCGGGCCACGATCGCCGACTGGCGCGACTTCTCCAACCTCGCCGATCCCAACGGGCGGCCGCTCGTGGAGCAGTTCCAGGTGAGCGGCCTGGGCGGTAACGACACCCTTGGCTTCGCGTCGAATGCAAGTGCGGAAACGCGGACCATTCTTGGCGGCAGCCTCCCGGTCGTTCGGCTCGATGTCTCCGACCTCACCTCGCGCAGCGATGACTGGGTGGGTGTGCTCGACGGTGGCTCCGACGACGACGTGCTCAAAGGATCGGGGGCCCGCGACAGGCTCGACGGCGGCGCCGGCAGTGATGCGGTCTACGGATTCGGCGGCGACGACCAGTTGTGGGGCGACGGCGGCGTCGGCCAGGGCAGTGCAGGCGACTTCGATCGTCTGTACGGCGGCCAGGGCTATGACGACCTGCTCGGCGGCCAGGGCCGCAACGAGATGTTTGCCTGGTCGCTCGACCCGCAGTCGATCGAGCGTAAACCGAAACAATTCGGCACGTTCGATCCGAAGAGCACCACGCTCGACGCATTCGGTGTCTATGTCGACGCCGACGGCAACTTCTACGCCTCCTCCGGCGATGCCAACGGCGACGGCCTGCTCGACGCCGACGCGACCAAACCCGCCTACACGCTCGAGGACACGGGGCTCAATCGGATGCTCGGCGGCGAGGGCACCGACCGGCTTTACGGTGGTACCGGCCTCGACTTCCTGTTCGGTAACGGATCCTCGTCGGACCCAGATACGCTCTACGATCGCCGCGGCGACACGTTCGAGACCCGCGCCGGCCTCGAAGGCGATGCCTGGAAGGACTACGCCCGCTCGACCGACAAGGTCTGGTACTACGCCGGCTCCAACAAGAATGACGTGATCACGGTCGACTACGTCACCGAACCGGGCCTGCTTCAGGGCCACCACCTGATCACCCGGCTGACCAACAACAACGACAACTTCACGTTCGACGCCCAAGTCCGCCTCGACTTCAATGCCACCGATTCGAGCGGCCGCCGCATCTGGAGCCCCGATAACGTGTTCCACGGCCTCGCCGTGGTCGGCACGACGGCCATCCCCCAAAATGGTCAGCTCTCCGCGGACGCGACGTTCGCAGTCAGCGTCGATGGCGGGAATCGCATCTCGGTGACAGTCCCGGCCGCGCAGACCACCGACAATCGCTCCCGCGGCGATCTGGTGGCCGACGTGCAGGCGGCGGTCATCGAGGCGGGCCTCGGCGGGGTCGTCGCTGCACGGCTATCGGAGGACCGGCTCGCGCTCGTCCGCCTGTCGGCCGCCACGACCGTGCAATCGGCCCTCGTCGTCTCCACCGCCAACGGCATCACATCGGCCGAGCTGGGCCTGGCCGCTGATGCGGATGAGCAGGCCGGCGTGGTGACGTTTGTCGGCACGAACGGGCTGTCGAGCCTGTTGCCACCGGAGGACGACTTCCTCGCGATCATCGTTGACGCCCTCGACGGCGACGATCAGGTGAAGGTCGGTCCCACCGTCGTGAAGAGCGTCTGGGTGGACGGGGGCCAAGGGAACGACCGGATCGAATTTGCCGCGGGCAAGCCGATCCTCACCGATCAGGCCGAAGGTGCGACCACAAGCGTAGTCAAGGAGCTGCGGAACGACATCGCCACGCGGGCCTGGTCGCTGACGGCGGCCGCCGGCCAGGCGAATGGTCTCACCGGCAACAACCTCTTCACCGGGCTCACGATCGACAGTCCCGACGACAAGGACTGGTTCAGCTTCCGGCTGGCGGCCCCTCCCGCGCCGGGCGCGGCCCTGCGGCTCACGAGCATCTCGCCACTTGATCGGGTCTCGCTCTCGATCCATGACGCCACCGGCAAGGCCATCACGGGCCTTGCCGCGTCCCAGGACGGCACCGACGCGGGCCTCCTCAGCCTGTCGCTCGCCGGCCTCAAGACCGGCGTCACATACCTCGTGAACGTCTCGAGCGATCGCGTGCCGACGGCCTACGAGCTCGAATTCCTGCTTGCCGCGGGCACGGGGACGGCTGCGGCACCGATCGACCTGGCCGCGCAGATCGCATCCGCCGGCAGCCTCCCGGCCGACGTAAAGTCGCTCGGGCTCGAAGGCCTGGCCTCGATCGTCGGCCTGCCCCTCACAGGCACGGACGGCGGCAGCGAGGCGATCTACTCATTCGTGCTTCCGCGGCAGCCGGCCGTTGGTGACAAGCTGGTGCTCGAAGCCTTCGACAATGGGTCGAGCGTGTCGCTCGAACTGTTCGACGACAGCCCGGTCTTCGCCGCCGAGGCCCGGTCATCCGGCTCGACCCAGGGTGGCGGCGTGGCGGCCGTCGATCTCGGCGGCCTGGCGGCAGGCTGGCGGGCGGATCGCCGCTACTGGCTGCGGGTCCGCAGCAGCGATGCCGCGCAGTACGTCCTGCGGCCGCTGATCGACGCCGCCCCTGGCACGATCAGGCCCGCACCGGCAATCCTCGATCTGGCCGGGCAGCGGGAGACGTTCGTCGGCAATCCAACGGTCATCAAGCGGCGAGACATTCTCCTCGGCGGCATCGGCAACGACGTGCTCCAGGGCGGGCCCGGTGAAGACTGGATCTTCGGCGGCGATGGCGACGACGTGCTCTCCGGCGGCTTCGACCGCCAGGCCCCCGACCTGCTCTTCGGCGGCGCCGGGAATGACACCTTCCAGATCCTTACCGACGCCCGCATGCCGACGAAGGACGCGGTCCGTCGGGTGGGAGCCGCCGCCAGCGAAACGATCATCTCGACCACGAGCGACCGGTTCGACGGCGGTCTCGGCACCGACACGGTACTCTTCCTGGGCGGCGACCTCGACAGCCAGGGCGTCGAGGTGCCAGATCATCTCTCGCTGCGGTGGAACACGATTCTGCACCGCTACGAGGCGACGAGCCGCGCCTGGAACACGCGAACGCAGGCCTTCGAGACGGTCTCCGTCGATACGCCCGCGGTGATCCCGATCGCGGCAGAGACATTCCTCGAGAGCGGTCGGGTGCCCACCGTTACAACTGGCGGCAACACCAGCGGCCAGGTGCTCGGCATCCCGCTGCGTTTCCCCACGACCGTCGGCGGCAAGGAGATCCAGAAGACGGTCCTGATCGACGTCTCGAGCGACGAGACGGCGGCCTTCGGTTCGATGGCCGACCTGGTCGCGCTCGTGGACCGCAAGCTCTCCGCGGCGAAGGTGAAGGAGTCGGTCACGGTGCGGGCCGTTGACAACCGGCTCGTCTTCAGCACGCTCGCGGTGGGCACCTCCGCAAAGCTCTCCGTGCCGGTCACGGCCCAAGCCGCTCCGGCACCCTTCCTGCGGCTCGTGCCGGTGATCTCCGGAACAACATCGTTCACGGCGTCCGGTAGCCTTGCGGCGGATGCCTCATTCTCGCTTCAGATCGCCGGCCGCTCGACTCCGCTCGCGGTCGCGATCACGAAGGCCGAGACGACCGCGTTTACGAAGGCCTCCGAGCTTGTCGATCTGGTCAATGCCCGGCTCCAGGCGGCCGGTGTGGGCGGGCTCGTCGAGGCACGGCTCACGACCGATGGCCAAAAGCGGATCGAGCTCGCCGCGATCGGCGGCACGACCGGCCTGGCCCTGGTGGAGCATGCCGGAGAAGCCAATGGCCTCGGGCTCGGGGCGGGAGTGAAGTGGCCCGCCGCTCCCTTCCAGGGTGGCGAGGCTGTTGAGTTCCGCCAGGACGTGGCGGCCTTCACCGTGCTCCAGACAGAAGCCTTCGTGATCGATACGCGGGCCGGCGACGACGAGGTGCGGCTCGATACGGAGTATCTCATCCAGGGAAGCGAGTGGGGCATCGACCCGGGTGACCGACAGCAGCGTGCACCGCTGGTGGACATCGTCATCCGCGGCGGCGCGGGCTCCGACCGGCTCTACGGCGGCGCGGGCAACGACACGATCGAGGGCGGCCCCGGGGCCGACGTGCTCCTGGGCGGCGGCGGCAACGACCGTCTCGATGGCGGTGACGGCGACGATTGGCTCTCAGGCGGCGGGGCGACGGTGCCCCCCGATCGTTACGAGATCGTCCGCGGCCAGCGGAACGACACGAGCGGCCAGGCGTCCCTGATCACGGAGGATCTCAACAGCCTGCTCCGGGCGGCGCCCTCCAGCGTGCCGGCCGCGATCACGCAGCTCAACTTCGACGCCGGCGACTCCGAAGACTGGTATGCCATCCCGACGCCGCAGGCGCTGCGCAGCTTCAAGGCTTCCTCCGCCGCCCGGCTGCTAGGCTCGATGGTCTCCGTCGCCTATACGGACCCCGCCGCTGCGAACGTGCTGACGGCCGAGCGAATCCGACCGCTGGTGACGATCTTCGCAGCCGACGACGTCGATCCGTCCGCCACCGGCATCCGGCCGCAGGCGGTGGACAACTACGAGGGCGTGCCGGCCTATTACATCATCCGGGTTCGCAATCCGCTCTCGAACACTGCAGCGCTCAACGTGCCGGAGGCGGACAAGGTAACCGTGACGAACGCCGTCGCCGCGCTCGGCAAGGCGGTCAACCAGCAGTTGGCCTACGAGTTGCGGTTCGTGAAGCCCGGCAGCGCCAAGCCCGAGAGCGAAGCGACCTGGCAGGGCGGCGTGGGTGACACGATCGCCATCGACGCTGCCAAGGTGGCCGATGTCACCCGCACGCTCAGCCTGGCGAGCCCCGTCCCGGGAGTCGTCGCTCTTGGCGACATCGACAACGACGGCTGGTCCGACTTCTCGATCGGCCGCGGCGTGCTGCCCGACGGCCAGTCCGGCGTGGAAATCGTCTTCGGGGGCCTGGATGCGACCGCCATGCGGTCGATGGTGCTCGCCGTTTCGTACCTCGCCGCGGGACGAGCTGCCGCTCCCGTCATCGGCGGCGACTTCAATGGCGACGGCATC
>JBIIMX010000503.1:0-2919 GCA_044337765.1 Pirellulales bacterium
GCCCCACCCATCCGGAGCACGGCATCGGGCGGTATCGCGTGGAGAGCGAGTTTCGCAAACCGCGACCCGGCATGATCCTCGAGGCCGCCAGGGCTTTTTCACTCGATCTGGGGCGGTCCATCCTGATCGGCGACAAGCCCTCTGACATCGAGGCCGGCCAGGCGGCGGGCGTCGGTACTCTGGTGCTGTATCGCGACCCTACAGCCGGCGAAACAGGCGAATCCGACCGAGCCGGACAGCGGCTCATCGTCACCAGCCTGCGCGACGTGATTCCCTTGATGGAATCAGCCCGCAAACGCGGTTAATCGCCAGTACCCGCCGGGACGATCCACTCCCATCCCAGCGACGTGCTGCCAAGGGAAACTGCGGCTGGCACGGGCTTGCAAGGTGTCTCGTTACGAGCTCCCTTCCAGGCCCCCCGGCTTCGAGCCCCGGCTGTCTGCCAGCCGCGAACAATCCCCTCACATCCTTCGTACACACTGGCGACCAAGAGTCGGCGGCCGCACGGCCGGCCGGCAAACGTCAACCAAGGAGGATGAGATGGTCCGCGAAGATCTTGTATCGCTGTGTGAGGACTACGTGCGGAGCCGCGACGAGGCTGCTGCGGAACGACCCACACTACCGGCCGATCCCACACCTGAAATCGTCCGCAGTTACAAGCTGGCGGAAATCTCCGAAAACGAGATGCAGGCGCTCCTCGCCTATGTCGATGACTCCGAGGAAGAGGACGACTCGCTCGCCGCGGAGATGGAAGCTGCCGGTATCAGGCTGCATGTCTACGACGGCCTTGAAGCCGAGACGGCGGACGACGAGGACAGCGACTGGCAACCCGGCCATCCGCGGTAAGCCGCGCCGCCCACCGAACCCGGAAGGCAACTGCCTAAAAGCAGTCGTTTCGGACTTCCTGCGCGATCAGCTGCCTGATCCGCTGGATCGCCTGCTGCTCCATCGCCTTGGCGTCGCACCAGAACTGCTTCAGGTCATCCCGCCATTCGGCGTTGGCGATGTACTGGTCGTACCTCCAGAGCGCGTCGAGACGGCGACTCAGTTCGTGCACGAGGTCGTGATCGTGGTCGGCAATGCCCGCTGTCTCGCCCACATGGCAAAGTTCTTTTTCGGCGGCAAGGATCATTGGTGAAGGTCTCCGGAGTTGGTGTGGCTGAGGGCTCGAGAATCTCGCCCGGAGCAGTTTTGGAAAGCGGCCCGATTGCGGCAAATGTGCACGCACTCGCCCGCACTTCCCACTGGACAGTTTCCGCACACGGCCCTCGCCACCTGGCTGCGCGGCGCGTCTCAGACGAGCATCCACTCCGGCAAGCGGCGGACCTTGCCCTCGCTGTCGACGCAGACCACGGTCGTCGAGCCCGTGGCGAGGATCGTCGTGCCTCGAATGAGTTCGTAGGCGTGCTTGATATGGGCGGCCCCGATTTTTTCGACCCGGGTCCGCAGGCGGAGCAGGTCGTCATAATCCGCAGGGGCGTGATACTTGCATGACACGTCCGCCACCACCATGAACAGCCCCTCGTCCTCGAATTCCCGGTAGGTCCGGCCGCAGGCCCGCAGCATTTCTGTGCGGCCCATTTCAAAATAGGTGAGATAGTTGGCGTGGTGCAGCCGCCGCTGTCCGTCGGTCTCCTGATACCGCACCCTGATTTCGATCTCGTTGACCGTTTCTGCCATATTCACATTCCTTTCCATGTTCCTTGGAGAGGTCGCCCGCGCCGTCCGTCGCGGCCTGAGCGCCCGGCTTCGTTGACCGGCCGGGCCTCCAGACTCTATTCTTTCCGAAGATTTTCGGGCACAGCAGCGGCGACACCCCGTTTTGCCTGATCCGGGCCCCAGTCATATCTGCCCCCCTTAGGAGTTTGAGACGTGAGCGTTGGCAACGCGGGAGAGGGCACGGGAGTCGGTTTTGCGACGGCGCGGGGCCGCGACTGGCCAACACTGCGTCAGTTCACGGTGTTCATGGAGAACAGGGTGGGCCAGTTGCTGGAGGTCGTACGGCGGTTTGAGGGTTCGAAAGTGCGGATCGTGGCCCTTTCGATCAGCGACTCGGGAGAGTGCGCCTTTGCCAGGTTCCTCTTGAGCCACCCGGAACAGGGCCGGGAGATCCTGGAGCGGGCCGGGCTGGCGCTCATCGAGAGCGATCTGATCGGCGTGGAACTGCCGGACGACACCCAGCCGCTTCTGCGGATTTGCACCGCACTGCTTCAGGCCGAGGTCAACATCATCCAGGCCTATCCGATCCTGTCGCGGCCCCGCGGCCGGCCGGCGGTGGCATTGATGGTCGACAACACGGAGATGGGGCTCGAGACGCTCGCCAACAAGGGATTCACGACGATCACCGAAGAGGATCTCGACGAGCACGATTGAGGCCGGCTGCCGCGCGGCTCCGGCTCATTCGAACAAGCCGTCGGGCAGGCCGTCGACCTGCCGCACGATGATCTTCTGGATGGAGTCCCAGGCAACGGCCGTGAGCGTGACGGTGCCATCGGCGGCTCGACTGGCAAACAGCCCGTGCGATCCGGCTGACCACCGCCGCTCGTAAAACTCTGGCAGGATGACGCTGCCGCCGGCGATGTGCACCTCGACAATGCCGCCGTGCTCCATTTCCTGGAACAGTCGGGCCACCAGGGACGCTGTCGGATTGACCGGCCCCTCTGGCACGGAAAGCTCGGGCTCGGGCGGCACGGCATCGGTCGGCGACAACTGTTGGGAGAAATCAACGATCTCTGTGGCCGACACGTGGCTGTCGCTGGTGGCCTCGATACCGGAGAACATGTCCTCAGGCAAATCAGACTGACCGCCTTCCTTGGCGTCTTTTTCATCGGCCTGCTGTCTCGCATCGAAAGGCTCAGTCGCAGCGGCGGCCGCAGCAGCCGGCGGCGCAGCCGTCGCAGCAGCCGTCGCAGTATTTGG
>JBIIMX010000504.1:0-2909 GCA_044337765.1 Pirellulales bacterium
AGGCCCCACAGGATGGCCGCTCTGATCATGCGTTGCGTCTTCAACGGCAGGCCTCTGGAATCGCGTTGTTCTTACAAGGACGATGGCGGAGGGGGCCAAAAGGTTTCCAGAGCCCGGAATTCGCGAGGAACGTCGGGGTTTGGAAACCTTTCGGTGCCGTGTGCCATCATCTAAGGATGAGCCCGACTTCACCCACCGACGACGAGCGCGCATGGGTCGATGCCGCACTCGGCCGCGTCCGGGCGGGCGATGTGCAGGCGTTCGCCGCCGTCGTCCGCCAGTTCGAACGTCCGCTGCGTGTCTGGCTGGCCACCCATGCGCCGCCTGGCGTCGACATAGACGACATTGCCCAGATGAGCTTCATCGCCGCCTACACCCGACTGGACGAATACACGCTTGGCACGAACTTCGCCGCCTGGCTGTTCACGATCGCCCGATACCACTTGCTGAGCGAGATCGCCAGGCTGCGGCGGGCAGCTGACAGCTATGCCCGCTACACCTCGCAGTTGCTTGGCCGCGAGCTCGAGCGCCGCAGCGCCCACTTCAAAGACGGGAACGACGAGCGGCTCCTTATGCTGGCGGACTGTCTCGGGGCAATCGACGAACGACGGCGGCGATTCCTCACCTGGCGGTACGAGGAAGCCCTTCCGCTGATCGTGATCGCCGAGCGGAGCGGGCGCACGGTGACGGCGGTCAAGAAGCTGCTCTGGGTGTTACGGCGACAACTTCAGGACTGCATCGAGGGCAAGATCGCGGGCCGGGAAAGCACGGCTGAAGCGTAAGGCTGTGCGAACAGCCAGACTCCAACTCCACGACACGAGGCGACGATGATGAACCCAGCGGAAGAGCGGCCGGGCGCCGGGGCGACCGACGAAAGGTTCGCCGTGCTGTGGGCCGACTACCTCGAAGGAGAACTCGATGCTGCGGGCACGGCCGAATTGAACGATCTGTTGCGCGACGAGCGGCTGCTCTCGCTGGCGGCCGATCTCTACCAAACCCACCGCCGGTTGGGCCTGTTTGTCGCGGCCCGGCATGAAGCCGGCGGTGCGATCACCGATACGGACGCGTTCGTGGCCGACGTGATGCACAGGCTGTGTGCGGATGATGACACGCTCTCTCGTAGCGAGGTGGCCCATCTGACAGCCGGATCCGCGGCGAACACGCTCGACGGCAGGCAAACCTCCCGGCGGTGGCTCCGCCATGCGGTGCTCGGCGGAGGATCGCTGCTGGCCGCATTCGCGGTTGCGGTGGTGACGACGTCGAATCTGTCACGGACGCCCGATCAGCCGACGGGCGCGCCGGGCTCCGTCGCGGCAACGCCGGGCGTCGCGGGCACCCTCCCCGTGCGGTTCGACAGCCTCGCGCGGGCTCGGTTTTTGGGCCGTGAAACGCCGACTCGGCAGGCCGAAGTGGTGGCCGACGAAAACTACGTGCTTACCGCAGGCAGCGTTCAGCTCCGTTTTCCGGTCGGGGCCACGGCGATCATCGACGCCCCCGCGGTGTTCCGGGTCCGTGGTGCCGATTGCCTCGCCGTCGACGCTGGTCGCTGCTCGGTGCATGCTCCGGAAGGCGCCGAGGGCTTCTACGTCGACACGCCCGCGACTCGCGTGATCGACCGGGGCACGCGTTTCGTGGTGAACGTCGGCGAAACGACCGTCACCGAGGTGCAGGTGATCGAGGGGGCGGCGGAACTGGTCACCGCGAATGATCGGACACCGACGGTGCTCGGGCTGACGGCCGGAGACGTAGTGCGGCTCAACCCGGCCGGAGTCGTCGACCGCATCGTCATCGAGCGGCAGCAGCCTCTCGGGAATGCCTACCAGCGTCAGCTGCCGGACCGCGTTGTCGGTTTCACCGCGTCGCTGCGCCATCCAGCGGCGGGGCTGACCGCGCCGGCCACGACAACAGCGGCAGCCGATGGCATCGACACGCTCGACACCATCGGCGTACAGCGCGGCGGAAAGCTACGATCTTACGGCGCCGATCGGCTCATCGGCGTGACGCCACTGCACTTTCGCGCCGGAGACAGCCGCAGCAACATCGCGACTCCGGCAACATCGACCTTCGTGGCGGCAACGCTCACGGAAGCCGACCGGCGGGCGGTGCTCGAATCGGACCGGCTGTTGACCACCGGCCTGATCAACCCGGGCGGCTCGAAGATCCCGCTGGCGGCAGACCCCGTGTTGGCGGCCGCCGCAGCGACGGCTGCCGATACCACACCCGGACTGGCCGTTCGGTTCGTTCGTCCGGTCGTCAATGACAACGGGCCTGACGTCGTCTTCTTCGACCTGCAGTTGGTCACCGATCCGCCGCAGGGTGACGCCTTCCACGTCAGCCCGCTCCGGTTCGCGGCCGGCCTCCGCTCGCATACGGTCGATGCCTACGACATCGACCTCACGTCCCCCGAGTCGCAAATGCTGGTTCGTTTCCGGGTCTTCGACCTCGCTCGGCAGGCCACCTCGCTGGACGATCTGCTGACCATTCCCACCACTGGCGGCAACGACATGATGATTCGGGCCCGATGTGCTGCCGTCGGCATCGACCTCTCGGATCTCGGATACCCGCCCGGCGCCGCCGTGGAAGGTCTATTTATCCAGGATGCCGATGACGATGCGAAGGCCGTCGACCCCGTCTTCATCGCCGGGTTGCCACCGCTGGACGATTAGGGCGCGTCTGAGTCCCGGTTGGTGCCTGGCTGGTGCCTGCCGGGCCGGTAGTCGCGGGGGTTTTCGAACGCTGTTCCCCCCGCTCGAGCAAATTTTCCATGCTCGGCGCAGGCCTGTTCCTCATTCGGGCATCGGTGGGCTGGTCGCGTCGGCCTCACAGCGCGTGCATGTCGATCTCGGGCAGTTCGTCGGGCGACGCCTGAACGATTGTCCGGACGTTGAGCCTCACGCGGCCGTCAGCCA
>JBIIMX010000505.1:0-2902 GCA_044337765.1 Pirellulales bacterium
GGTGCCGGTACGGACGCCGAAGCTCTTCGATAAAGGAGCCCAGCCTCCGTCCCAGCCAGGTCCCAGCCAGGTCCCAGCCAGCTCAGCCTATACCCCGGGGGGTGGTTCGGTCTGTTCGCTGGCCAAAAGAAGGCGAAGAGACACGGCGGCATGCAAGAACACCAGAGCGGACGATACCAGCTGTATGCCGCGACATCTCATCCTTATTCCGACCGGCCTCGAGCGGCAGGGCCTTAGGCCGATCCTGGCTCCTCTGGAAGCGCAGGGCTGTTGCGCTGCGCGGATTTGGTTTGGTCGCCGCGGCTGTCTGCACGGCGCAGCTCCTGGCCGAGCATGCGGCGGCGTAGAGACCGCTTGTCAAGCGTCCGGCACGCGAGGTCCTGCCGTTGATCGGCCGTTCCCTCCGATCGCTTCGCGTATGGGTTTTGCCGGCAGAGAGGCTAGAATTCCGGGTACCATGAAACGGCTCTGGATCGAAACTGTCGGTTGCCAGATGAACGTGCTCGACAGCGAGCTCGTCGTCGCCGCCCTGCGCAGGCAGGGCTGGGAAATGGCCCGCACCACTGCCGAAGCCGATGCCGTCTTCTACAACACCTGCAGCGTGCGGCAGCACGCCGAGGACAAGATCTACTCCGCCCTCGGGCGGATCCGCCTCGAGAAGCAGCAGCGGCCCGGACTCGTCGTTGGCGTGCTCGGCTGCATGGCGCAAAAAGATCAGGAGCTCGTTCGCAAGCGGGCCCCCTGGGTCGATCTCGTGGTCGGTCCGGGCCAGCTCCACCGCGTGCCCGGCCTCGTCGACGAGGTGATCGCCGGCGGCGGACCACGCCTGGAGGTGAGCCTCGACCGAACGGGCGGCAGCCGTGAGGCGATTGCCCAGAGCTTCGAGAGCTACGACCCCGACCGCGATCCGCAGATGCGGCCCACGCCCTTTCAGGCCTTCGTGCGAACGCAGACCGGCTGCGACAAGTTCTGTGCGTTCTGCGTGGTGCCGCACGTGCGTGGACCAGAGCAGGCCCGTGCACCGGCGACGATCGTGGCCGAGGCGAAAAAGCTCGTCGCCGAGGGCTGCCGGGAAATCACGCTCATCGGTCAGACCGTCAACAGCTATCGCTTCCAGGACGGCGGTGCCACGACACGTCTGGCCGACCTGCTCGTGCTGCTCGACGCGATCGACGGACTCGATCGCGTCAAGTTCGTGACCAACTATCCGCGGGACATGACCGACGATCTGATCGCGGCCGTCCGCGACTTGCCGAAGGTCAGCCATTACCTCCACGTGCCGGCCCAGCACGGTTCCGACGCGGTGCTGACGCGGATGAAACGCGGCTATTCGATCGGCGAATACATGGAAATGCTCGGTCGGTTGCGGGAATCGATCCCGCATGCGGCCGTGACAAGCGACTTCATCGTCGGATTTTGCGGTGAGACTGACGCCGAATTCCAGACCACGCTCGACCTCGTCACTTCCGCCGACTTCAAAAACAGCTTCATCTTCAAGTACAGTCCGCGTCCCGGCACGAAGGCATTCGACCGACAGCCCGACGACGTGCCGGAAGCGGTGAAGAAGGAGCGCAACCGGGTGCTGCTCGATGCTCAGGCGGCCGTGAGCCTCGCCGGAAATCTGCGGTTCATCGGCACGCGGCAGCAGGTGCTCGTCGAGGGTCTTTCGGTGCGGGATGAACGCCGCCAGGGCGACCATCCCGCATCCCCGGATGGGACCGCGCAGCTCACGGGCCGGACGATGTGCGACCGCATCGTGGTGTTCGACGCGCCGCTACGGCTCGTCGGGCGACTGGTCGACGTCGACATTCAGGCGGCCGGCGCCTGGTCGCTGGCGGGTGACGTCTCCGACGGGCTCGCGGAGGCGGTGCCGCTGGAACATCTTTTTTCCGAGCACGAGCAAGCGGCCTCCACCGAGGTCTACACCATCGACCTCCCCAAGAGCTCTCCCAATCGCTCTCCCAAGAGCTCTTCTGGACAACGGGCGTCATCGGGCAATCCAGATGCGGCGCCGTCCGAAACGCCCCCCGGAGCCTGACCGTGCCACCGGACTTCCCCGGTTCGATCGCGGAGATGGAGCGACTCCTCGACGATCCCGCCGCCGCGGCGGAGTGGGGCCGCCGGGCGGGGCTCTCGGATCCACTGCTGGCCCACCGCTCGCTCTGCGGCCTCGCAGCGCACGGCCTCACGCTCGATCTGCTTGCATCTCTCTGCGGACGGCTGGCATCGCTGCTGCCTGACGTGAGCGATCCCGATCGGGTGCTCGTCGCGGTCGAACGGCTGGTCGGCGCCGTCCGCAGCCCGCTCTCCACGGGCACGCTCTTCCAGCGCGATCCGCGGAGCCTGGAGATCCTGCTGAAGCTCTTTTCGGCCAGTCCCTATCTCGCCGAACTGGTGATCCTCGATCCGGAGTCGTGGGAGCAGATTCGCGTGGGGGAGGGACGGCCCGAGACCCGCCAGGGGCTGGCCGCGTCGCTCGCCGCGGAGACGGCCCTGCTCACCGAGCCGGATTGCGTGATGCGGGCGATCCGCCGCTTCAAGCGGCGCGAGACGCTCCGTATCGCCTACGGCGACATCGTCGCCGGGCAGCGGCTCGAAACGGTGGTGACCCAGCTCTCGCATGTCGCCGACTGCGTGGTTCAGGCGGCTGTCATCTCGGCCGTGTCGCGACTGGAAAAGCTGCGGGGCATTCCCCGCGGACCGGCGGGAGAGCATGCCACGCTCGCGGTGATGGCGCTGGGAAAGCTCGGCGGTACGGAGCTCAACTACTCCAGCGACATCGACCTCGTGTTCATCCATTCCGCGGATGGTCGCGTGGACGGACCCAAGCCGTGTGCGAACGCCGAGTTTTTCGAACGGGTCGTGCAGGAGACGCTGCGGTTGATCGCGGAGCCGACAGACC
>JBIIMX010000506.1:0-2900 GCA_044337765.1 Pirellulales bacterium
CCTGAAAGCCATCCCCCGCGGTCAGCAGGCGATCGAAGACGGTGGGTGCATCGCTGCCGCTTCGCATGGCGTCGTGGATCACGTAGGCGATTTCATCATCGTCGAGTTCGATCCGGCGGTCCCGCTGGATGGCGGTGATGAGATAATTTCTCTCACCCTGCCCGTAGTCCTCGCGGAGCCATGCCTGAACGGCCTGCAGTGGTGAAAGTGACTTGAGCCTGTCGAGATGTTCGCGCTCTTGGGTGGCCATGATTGTTCCCTTGGCAGGTGCTTGCGTTCCCCGATCCTCCGCCGGGGTCGAACTGTACGCACGGATATGGCAATGGGCAATCCAAAAACCCGCGGTGGCATGCCTCGCCACCGTCCGGCCTGACGAACTGGAGAATTGACGGGCTCTGGGCACCCCGGGGGGCCGCCGTGCCAGCTATCAACCGCCAGCTATCAACCGCCAGTTGAGGCCCGCTCCAAGTCTGCGAGGCGCTCCCGCACCTCGGCCAGTTCGGCCTCCAGTCGGGCCACACGGGCTCCAAGCGATTCCGCCTGACCGGTGGCCGCCGGGTTCTCGCCAACGACTCGGGGAGTCGCTCCAGTCTTCTGCTCGCCCGCTCCCTCGATCTCGCCCGAGGGACCGCTGCTGCCCGGCGCCGCAAGAGCCCCAAGCTGCGACCGCACCTTCTCCAGTTTCTCCTCCGGAAGCAGCCCATGCGTGAGCATCCGGCCGCGGCCTGGGGGCGAAAGCCAGACGATCAGATCGCGGGAGGCCAGCGTGTCGAGATGCGTGCGGAGGGCATCCAGATCGGAAATCGGATCCATGCGGCTGGCCCGGCCCCGTAAATCGCCCTCGCTCTGCTCGCCCCGAAGCAGGAGTTCTCCGAGGATCGCCAGTTCCTCTTTGCCGACTCCCAGCCACTCGTAGGCCAAATGGCGATACCGCGGGATTTTCCCGCTCCCAAAAACCTCCGCCACCGCGCCACTCTGCCGCAGGCTCGTCAGGGCGCGGCTGGCAGACTCTTCGTCGAGATGCATGACGGGATCGCGGTTGCTCTTTTGATTGCAGCCGGTCACGACCGCGTTGAGCGAGAGTGGATACTGCTCCGGCGTCGTCTTGCCCTTTTCGATGAGCACGCCGAGCACACGCCGCTCGTTCGCATCGAGCGGCCGGATCGTTCGCGATGGTGCGGCATGGTCTGTTTCCATGATCGATATACCTTACTTTCCGTGATGCGGGCAGCCGTCGGGATTGAAGAGGCAGTTGCTCTCCTGACCGCGAGCGGCCACGTAGGCGACCAGATCGAGCACCTCGTCACGGGTCAGCTTATCGAGCAGGCCCTTTGGCATGATAGACACCGGCGACGTGCTTCGCTCGTCGATGTCGCTCTTCTTGATCCGCGCGGGGTCGGCCTTGGCCAGCGGATTCTCCACGACCGCCAGTTCCGTCGGCGTCTCCTCCACGACCAGGCCCGTGATCGACCTGCCATCGTCGGTGAGCAGCGTCGTCGAGCGGTACTTCTCGTCGATCTTCAGCGACGGTTCCAGGATGTGCCTCGTGATCTCGAGCGGCGTCATCTTCGCATCGAGCTTTGCCAGTTCCGGGCCGAATGCGTTGCCCGCGTCTCCCATCTTGTGGCAGGAGATGCAACTGGCCGTGCGGAACAATTCGCGGCCATGAACGAACGACCGGCCCTTCTCGAGGCCCATCACGCTTCCCTCCAGATCCGCCAGCGTCCATTCCGTCCGCGGCCGACGATCCTTGAGCAGTTCGTCCTTGATCTCGAGCGGATGGGCGGCGAGATACGCCGCCGGATCGGCGAGATACGACTCCAGATCATCGACGACATACATCGCCCCGAACATCCGCCGCCAGTGGCCCGGATAGGTGCAGACATACGGGTAGACGCCCGGCTCGGTCGGCACGTTGAACGTGATCCGCTGGGAGGCTTGAGGCTGCATGAGCGTGCTGGCGACGAGCACGTCGGGAGACTGCGGCACGAAGTTCTGTTTCGCAAACGCAGGATTTTGGGCGCTCTCCTCCGCGCGTTCGCCGAGAGCCTGCATCCGTCCCGGCTTCGTGACCACGAAGTTGTGTGGCATGACGTCGGCGTTCTCCAGCACGAAGAGGACCGGCCGGCCGGCCTGCACGGCGATCGTCTCCTTGTCGTAAGCCATCCGCTCGTAGACCGTGCCGATCTTGACGACGCGGACCCCCAGGTCGGCCAGCGCCGCCCGACGGGCCTTGCCTTCGGCCGGCGGCAGCAGGGTGGTGAGGTTCTCGGCGAACTGCCAGGCGGCGAGACCGGCATCGGTCGATCGCTGTTCCGCCGAAGCCCGCTTCATGTCGTCGATGAGCGCATCGAGCAGTGGCACGGCCTCCTCGGCGGGCCACTTGGCCACGGGAATCGCCGCCAACGCCCGGATGGCGGCATCGCGGTCGTCCGGCTCCTTGACGAATGGAGCGATCCTCTTGAAGGCGTCGGTCTCCCGGCCGCGGACGCCCGCCAACGCCGCGAACGCCGCCCGGCGGGCCACCGCTGCCATCCGGTCGGCATCGCTCACCAGGATCCATTCGAGTCGCAAAGAATCGTCGGCCTTCCCGTCGGTGACGAACACCTCCTTGCGGCCGTCGTCGAGCACCATGAGTTTGAAGTTCTTGAGACGGTCGCCCAGGATGCCGCTCTTGTGTCGGACCACGAGTTTCGCGAGCGGGTGCAGCGAACCCAGGTCGACCTCCCACCAGGGATCCTCGGGCGATCCGCCGGCCCGCGTGGCTGCCACCTTGGGCTCGATCTTGCCGTCGATCACGAGGTGGGCGTCGACCGCCGGCCCTCCGGGGGCCTGCTTCTGCGTCGCCTTGCCGCGCGGGGCCATGTTCACGCCATCGGCATACACCTCCACCTCGTCGA
>JBIIMX010000077.1:0-11239 GCA_044337765.1 Pirellulales bacterium
CTTCCTCACCAGCTTCTTCCTCTGCTTCCTGCCGATCCTCCTGATCTATTATCCGGTCTTCATGCTGGGCGTTTCCCGCGTGAAGTCGGGCTCGCTGCCCGCCCCGGCTGTCTGGATGGGCAACGTGCT
Source organism: Pirellulales bacterium (assembly GCA_044337765.1). Lineage (GTDB taxonomy): Bacteria > Planctomycetota > Planctomycetia > Pirellulales > UBA1268 > CAMCQY01. The sequence goes on from JBIIMX010000077.1 coordinate 130, forward strand.
CGTCGCGCTCTGGGGCCTGTGGCTCCTCAGAAGCGTCATCCGCCGGTGACGGGGAGGCAGAGGCTCTCCAGATGCTGACCACCGGAATCGGCGGAAGCTCGAGGAGCTTTTGGATTTTTCGACCTTCTGGGGACTGAGCTGCCGTAGGTCGTGGAAGGAGAAAAAGCCAACGCGACGAGACTTCTGCCGTTCCGGCGGCAATTCGCGTCGCTTCCTTCCGCCGATCCCGGCTCGTCCTCTTCCGGCTCCTTTTCCATCTGAATGATTTCTGGCAGACTTTTGGCATCAACCCCGTTCACAAAGGAGTTCCCTCATGCCGCGTCCCGTCACCCTGTTCACCGGCCAGTGGGCAGACATGCCGATTGAAGATCTGGCCCGCAAGGCCCGCGAGTTTGGCTATGGCGGCCTCGAACTCGCCTGCTGGGGCGACCACTTCGACGTCACCCGGGCCCTCGAAGAGAGCGGCTACTGCGCCGCAAAGCGAGACACGCTCGAACGCCACGACCTCTCCGTGCATGCCATCTCCAACCATCTCGTGGGTCAGGCGGTCTGCGACCGCATCGACGAGCGTCACAAGACGATCCTCCCGCCGCACGTGTGGGGCGACGGCGACCCCGCCGGAGTCAACAAGCGGGCCGCAGAGGAGATGAAACGCACCGCCCGTGCCGCGCAAAAGCTCGGCGTGTCGGTGGTCAACGGCTTCACCGGGTCGAGCATCTGGCACCTGCTCTATTCCTTCCCGCCCGTGCCTGAATCGATGCTGAACGCCGGGTTCCAGGAGTTCGCCGACCGCTGGCATCCCATTCTCGACGTCTTTGCGGAGTGTGGCGTGCGGTTTGCGCTCGAGGTGCACCCGACGGAAATCGCATTCGACACCATCACCGCGCAACGGGCACTCGAGGCGATCGGTCGACGTGAGGAGTTCGGCTTCAACTTCGATCCAAGCCACCTCCACTGGCAGGGCGTCGATTCGGTGGAATTTATCCGCACCTTCCACGACCGCATCTATCACGTCCATGTCAAGGATGCGGTCACCCTCCTGAACGGCCGTAATGGCATCCTCGGCAGCCACCTCAACTTCGGCGATCCACGCCGGGGCTGGGACTTCCGGTCGCCGGGCCGTGGCGGCGTAGACTTCGAGGAGATCATCCGCGCACTCAACCAGATCGGCTACGAAGGGCCTCTCTCGGTGGAGTGGGAAGACTGCGGCATGGACCGCGAGCACGGTGCCGCCGAGGCCTGTGAGTTCGTGCAGCAACTCGACTTTGCGCCGAGCAGGCGGCAGTTCGACTCCGCTTTTGCCGAGGAGAGCTGAACCACGGACGACTTGCGCATGCCGGGACGTTGCCGTGCACTCAGCCTGCTGATCGCGGCTGCGGCGGTGCTCCTGCCGCCGTGGCCGCATGCCGCGGCCGATCCGGTTGCCATCAAGACGGAGCCCCAGCTCGAAGCCGAGTGGGCGGCCACCGCCGCCGACCTCGTGCGTCGAGCCGATGCGGGCGGCCACGCTGAACTCACCGCGACGATCCGCGGCTGGCAACTCCCGGAGGAGGGCGAACGGCAGTTCGTTCTCGCCATTCCAGCCATCTCCCCTGAGCACTCTCCGCCACAGTGGCTCGATACGCCGGCCGAGCAGAGGATCTGGGAGGACTTTCTCGCGGCACGGAAGGCCCGTGCCGCCGGCACCTTCGCGTTGGCGGTGGCGGCCTCCCAGCCGCAGGCATCACATCCCCGTCGCGCCGACGCGGTCCCTGGCGAGCCGCCGCGATCCGGGCAGGCGACATCGGCTGCCATTCGGTTGCTCTACCGCACGCTTCGCGACGACCCCGACTCGGTGCGGCCGCGGGAGGCAGGCGGCTGGGTAAAACGGCAGGGGCGGTGGGTGTGGCCGGAGGTGGCGAAGCGGCTCGACAAGGGGGAGGAGTTTTCGCCCGATTTCGGCTGGTTGCCCCAGGGCCGACAGAAACGCTATGCGGCCGGCGAACGTCATGCCCATGGCCGTTGGACGAAGGCCGACGTCGCCGATGGCCACCCTTCCCCGGCACCCCCGCCGATCACGGCACCGGGTGACATCGACAAGCAGGGCTGGAAGTTCGCCTCCGATCACTGGCTGATCACCACGACCGCCTCCGAGAAGTCGGCCGCGAACCTGGCAGCGCAGCTGGAAGTGGCCCATGCGGTCTGGCTTCAGGTGTTTGGCGGCTTTCAATACGAGCCGGCCGAGTGGCAGCAGCGGCTGGAAGGACGCGGGCGGCCGAAGGCCCTCGCCCCCTTCGTGGCCAAGCTCGCGGCCGACCGGCAGGCCTACGTCGCGGCGCTCGAGCCACTCGAGCCCATGATCGCCCGCACGCTTGGCATCTACTGGACGCCCACGCACACCGCCTGGTTTTTCGAGGGCGAGGGGCAGGATCCGACAACGGTGCATCACGAGGCCATCCACCAACTCTTCGCCGAGACGCGTCGCACCAGCCCGCTTGCGGGCGAACGGTGCGGCTTCTGGGCGATCGAGGCGGCGGCCTGCTATGCCGAGAGCCTCGAGCCGACGCCCTGGGGCTGGACCGTGGGCGGCCGGGACGCGGGCCGGGCGCCGACGGCGCGGGAACGGCTGCTCGACGACGGCTTTCACGTGCCGCTGGCCGAGCTCACGGCGCTTGGCCGCCGCGACTTTCAGGCTGACGAAAGGCTCCCGCAGATCTACAGTGAAATCTCGGGACTCGCCGACTTCTTCATGAACGGCAGGCGGGCGGAGTATCGCGATGCGTTCGTCGAATATCTCACGCGGATCTACACCGGCACGGTCGACGCCGACACGCTCTCCCGCCTCTGCCGAAAGAGCTACGCCCAACTGGACGACGAATATCGGCACCACATGGCCAGGTAGCGAACGCGTTGACGGCCGTTCCTGCGGGCTTCTACACTTCTCCCCAAAGCACCTACGATTCTTTTGGAGAAGACTGTCCCATGTCCGCCCCCTCCGCTCCCACCGCGCGTCCGTCCCACGTCAACGACATCGATCGGCTTGCGATCGACACGATTCGCACCCTCTCGATGGACGCGGTCGAGGCCGCCAAGAGCGGCCACCCCGGCACGCCTATGGCACTCGCGCCCGTGGCATACACCGTGTGGAAGGATTTTCTCCGCTACGACCCGGCCGACCCCCTCTGGCCCAACCGCGACCGCTTCGTGCTCTCCTGCGGCCACGCGTCGATGCTCCTCTATTCGCTCATTCATCTGGCCGGCATCCGCCGCGTTGCCGGGCACGATGCCACGACGAGCGGTGTCTCTCATAGTGCCTCTCATAGTGCCTCTCAGGGTGAGCCAGCCGTCTCGCTCGAATCGATCAAGAAGTTCCGCCAGCTCGACAGCGTGTGCGCAGGACATCCCGAGCACCACATGACCTCCGGCATCGAGACCACCACCGGCCCGCTCGGACAGGGCTGTGGCAATTCCGTCGGCATGGCGATGGCATCCCGCTGGCTGGCGGCCCACTACAACACGCCCGGCCACGTGGTCTTCGACTACGACACCTACGTGCTCTGCAGCGACGGCGACCTGATGGAAGGCGTGGCTGCAGAGGCCGCCTCCATCGCCGGCCACCTCGGCCTCGCGAATCTCTGCTGGCTCTACGACGACAACTCGATCACGATCGAGGGTGAGACCCATCTCGCCTTCAGCGAAAACGTGGCGAAGAAGTTCGAGGGAATGGGCTGGCGCGTCGAGCACGTCGCCGACGCGAACGACACTGCGGCCCTGAAGCAGTCTTTGGAAGCTTTCAAACGGGAGCAGCAGAAGCCGACGCTCGTGATCGTGAAGAGCGTGATCGGTTACGGGGCGCCAAAAAAGGCAGGCTCGCACGAGTCGCACGGCGCGCCCTTGGGAGCCGACGAGATCAAGGGGGCAAAAGCGGCCTATGGATGGCCGGTCGACGCACAGTTTCTCGTGCCCCCGGAGGTGCCTGAGCAGTTCGCCAAAACCATGGGCGCACGCGGCCGTGCCTCCCATGCGTCATGGCGGCAAACGGTAGCCGATCAGGCCGTCTCGCATGCCGCGGTGGCGGCGGAACTGGCGTCCTTCCTTGCCGGCCAGGCCCCCGCAGGCTGGGATTCGGCCATTCCTTGCTTCCCCGCCGATGCCAAGGGGCTCGCCAGCCGGGTGTCGAGCGGCAAGGTGATACAGGCACTCAGCGGCGCGATCCCGTGGTTTCTCGGTGGCTCAGCCGATCTTGCACCCTCGACGATGACGCTCGTGCCGGGGGCTGGCGACTTCGGCCACGGTTCCTTCTCCGGCCGGAACTTCCACTTCGGCATTCGTGAACACGGCATGGCATCTGCCTGCAACGGAATGGCGCTCTCGGGCCTGCGTCCCTACTGCGCCACCTTCTTCGTCTTCCTCGACTACCTCAAGCCGGCCCTGCGGCTCTCCGCGATCGGCAACCTCGGCGTGATCTACGTGCTCACGCACGACTCGATCGGTCTGGGAGAGGACGGTCCGACGCACCAGCCGATCGAACAGCTTGCCAGCGCCCGGGCCGTGCCAGGACTGAGCGTGTTCCGACCGGGCGATGCCAACGAGGTGGCGGAAACCTATCGCGCGGTCATCCGAAGGGCCGACCGCCCCGCCGTGATCGTGCTCTCGCGCCAGAACCTGCCCACACTCGACCGCGCTCTCTATGGCTCCGCCTCGGGCGTGGCCAAGGGTGCCTACGTGCTGAAGGATGCCGCGGACGGCAAGCCTCAGTGCATTTTGATCGGGACAGGCAGTGAGGTGCAACTCTGCCTGGAGGCCGCGGAGAAGCTGGCAGCCGAGGGCGTGCAGGCGCGGGTTGTGAGCATGCCGAGCTGGGATCACTTCGAGGAGCAGGACGAGGCCTACCGGGAGAGCGTGCTCCCCAAGGCGGTGACCGCCAGGGTCGCATGCGAGGCGGCCTGCGGCTTCGGATGGGATCGCTGGATCGGCCCGCGTGGCCGGTTCGTCGGCATGACGAGCTTCGGCGCGTCGGGGCCGGCTCCGGCACTCTACAAGCACTTTGGCATCACAGCCGAAGCGATCGCCACCGCAGCAAAGCAGTCGATCGCGGCCCACTAAAACAGATCCGCATGAGCATCCCTCTGCTGCATCCGTGAGGGGCTGCCCACGCCCCGAGAGTCGGCGTTGGCCGGGCACCGATCCGTCTCGGCGGATTGGTCGACGTAGCGAACGTCCGGCGACGGGGCGTGGGCAGCCCCGAACCGTCGACACGCCTACGGCTGATCGTGAGAGTCGCCGATGACCGCGTCTTCCTCGTCGATCCCCGCGGCCACCTTGCCGTCGTGATTCTTGAACAGGTGGTCGTCTCGGTGCAGGTCCGACGGCATCAGCCGCTTCACGTGACCGTCTTCGAAGAGCACGTGGTGAATGCCATCGGGATGGTTGCCGCTCCGTTCATCCCCGTCGTCCGGGGCGTCGGCCATGAGCGGATGATGGCTCCGACGGCGGTCGAGATTCGGCTGCAACGTGCCGGAGGCGTCGCGGTGACCGAGCGTATAGCCGTAGTCGCCCCCCATCGTCCGAACCATCTCCTCGAATTGCGGCGTGCCGATTGCCGCGTTCAGTTCCTCCAGAGTCGGCACTCGGAAGGGGCCGTTCCTCGAGAGTGCCGTATCGGGACAGATGAGCGTGCCGTCATCCGCCACGAGACGCCTTTCGGAGACGAGCGTCGGCGCATAGAGGCCGGCTCGCGACAGCGGCCCCGAACTGGGCGGCGTGGGAAAAACCCGGTGGGCATCGGCATAGCCCTGGAGCGCGCCCGATGTCTTGAGCAGGTTTCGCTCCGCCCGTCGGGCGCGAGCCTGCGTGATCGAATCGAGCAGCAGTGGTGCAACAAGCACGCAGGCGGCCAGGGCCGTCGCCGCCATGATGACACGATCGACCCAGGCGCGAGCCCCGCGTCCCTGAGGCGGTGCATCCTCCGGCGACAGGGCTCTCGGCGTCGGGAGCGGCCGGCTGGCCGAAGCCCGGGCCGCCTCCTGCTGCTCCGCGATAAAACGCATCGTGCGGCCCGCCAGTCCGGCCGGCGCCGGCATCGGTTCGCGATCGCCCGCCAGCGGCTCGAGCGCCAGCCGCAGGCGATCGAGATCATGACGCAAAGGCGGTCCACGGTGCGGATCGGCCAACGCCATCTCGATCTCTTTGGATTCGGACGGCTCAAGGGCCCCCAGCAGGTGGCCGACAAGATCTTCTCGCATAGCAAATACTCACATCACTCGTGATTCACGACGAACCTTCGGTGGGGCGTCAGGTTCGTTTTCATCGCGTTCATTCCGGTTGTTCAACGCTCATGGCCGCTTTCCTGCCAAGACTCGTTGAGCTTGAGCAAGGCCGCGTGCAATCGGCTCTTCACGGTTCCCACCGGAATGCCGAGCACATCCGCCGCCTCACGGTACTTCATGCCTTGGTGGTAGACGAGAATCAGGGCGCTTTTCAGCGGATCGGGCAGCTGCTCGACCGCCGCTCGCACCCAGTTTCTCGCCTCTTCGTCCTCCAGTTTCTGATCAGCCGTCTGGTCCCGACCTGAGAGCATCTCCACGAGCGAACCGACGTCGCCATCTCCACCCGTACGATGATCGAGGCTCACCATCCGGTGGCGACGATTGCGACGCTGGGCATCGATGGCCTGATTGGTTGCGATCGTGTAGAGCCAGGGGCGAAACCGCCGGCCGTCCTCGAAATTCTCCCGCTTCAGGTGAACCTGTAGAAATGTCGCCTGGAACACATCTTCCGCCATCTCCGCGCTGCCGAGGTAGCGACGGAGGTAGCTGAACAACTCGCGTTCGTACCGATGGACGAGCGACTCGAATGCAGCAGCGTCATCCCCTGTCCGAACCCGACCAATCAACTCCTCATCAGACGGCCCCGCCCCCGAAGCCGAAGGGTGTGTCGACGCATGCGTCAACGGTTCGACAACCGAACCGCCGCCGGATCGGTTGTCTCGCCCTGAGCTGGGGTGGGACTCGTGCAAAGCCATCGTTCCTACGCGGGCAAAACGGAAAGGTTCGCGGGAAAATATGGTCGCCAAAGGTTCGTGTGGCGACCACCGCGTAGGCAGCCCACCCGGAGTCGAGTATAGCCAGCAGACCGGGGGTATGGGGAAATTGGCCCGCGGCCGGCGAGGCTCTCTGGGACGGGATCCTCTCGGGCTGGATTTGACTTTTCCGGCCTCTCCACCGAAATTCGGAAAAAGGCGTTTTCGGCTCCGTCGGCCTGCAAGACTCGGCTCCGGCAAGGGACGTGCTCCATGGGCAGACGCCCTCCCCCCTCCTCGACGACGCCCTACCGCTGGGCCACCCCCGGCGACATCAACGCCTTCTTTGGCCTGTCGCTGGACAATCTGGCAGACCTCGTGCTGGCCGTCTCCCTGCTGGCGGCCGTCTTCGACTACCCCGCCCAGTTCGCCCTTTCCCACTTTGTCCCGGGCACAGCCGTGGGCGTGGTGGTGGGCGACCTGATCTTCACCTGGATGGCATTCCGGCTGGCGCGGCGAACCGGCCGCTCCGACATCACCGCCATGCCGCTGGGACTCGACACTCCGAGCACGTTCGGCATGGTCTTCTTCGTGCTTGGTCCGGCCTATGCAGCGTCGCTCGCCGGGGGCATGGAACGGGAGGCTGCCGCCCGGCACGCCTGGCACATCGGCATGTGTGCGATCGTGGCCAGCGGGGTTTTCAAGCTCGCCTGCAGTTGCGTTGCGAACGCCGTCCGCCGGCTCGTGCCCCGCGCCGGTTTGCTCGGCAGCCTCGCGGCGATCGCGCTTGCGTTGATCACCTTCCTGCCACTGCTGGAAATCTTCGATTCCCCGTTCGTCGGTCTCGCCTCGCTGGGCATTGTTCTCGCGGCGCTGACGGCGCGGATTCCGTTTCCAGCTCGGATTCCCGGCGCTTTGGCCGCCCTCGTGGTCGGCGGCCTGATCCATGCGATCGGCACCTCCGCCGGCTGGATCCCCACGGGCGATGCCCACGCCGCGATCGACCCGCGGGCCGCCCTCTGGCCGGTGGAATGGCTCGCGGCACTGAAGCTCGAGTGGCTGGAAGCCTGGAGTGATACCGTCAAGTATCTGCCGATCGTCATCCCCTTCGCACTCGGCACGGTGGTGGGAGGCATCGATTGCACGGAGAGCGCCGCAGCGGCTGGCGACGAATACGACACCGGACGGGTCATCGCCGTCGAAGGTATCGCCACCATTCTCGCCGGGGCGTGCGGTGGCGTGATCCAGACCACACCCTACATAGGCCACCCCGCCTACAAGGCGATGGGAGGCCGCGCTGCCTACACGCTCGCCACGGCGGTCTTCATAGGCATTGCCGGCCTCACCGGAACGTTTGCCTACCTCTATCAGGCGATCCCCGGCCCGGCGATCCTGCCGATACTCGTGTTTATCGGTCTGGAGATCACCGCCCAGAGTTTTCATGCCACACCGCAACGGCACTATCCGGCGGTGGCGATCGCCTGCGTGCCGGCGCTTGCGGCGCTCGTGACGATCCTGGCCGACAAACTCCTCGCCGCGGGAGCCGTGCCGCAGGGCCCACTTGCCCGTGAACTCTTTTCGATCCGGCTGCTCTCCTCGGGCTTCATCGTCACGAGCCTACTCTGGGCCGGACTTGTGGCTGCGCTCGTCGACCGGAAACTGCTGTCGGCCTCTGGCTGGTGCCTGGCCGCCGCAGCCTGCACCCTCTGTGGCGTGATCCATTCCCCGTTCGCCGACAGCCGGCTCTTTCTTCCCTGGAGCATCGGGCCGCTTCCAGCGGAGGCGGCCGGTCGCGGTCCACTCGCCATCGCCGGGGCATACGCCCTGCTGGCGGCGATCTTCGCGGCGTGGCACCTCGCTCAACCTCCCTCGACTCGCCACGATCCCGCGGCCGACGAAGCCGAGTGACCGGTTCTGCGTCAACCGCCGGCTGGCAAAACAACGAGGCGAAATTCGACGACTCCGACAGTACAGTCCCTGGTTCCATGCCCTTCGACACTGAATCCTCGAACGACCACACCACGACCGGAGCTTCGGAACAGGGGCTTGCCGGCCGCGATGAACTGTTCGGCTTCGAACCGCCGCAACCGCAGCCCAACTGGCTCGTCGGCGAGGAGTTGGGCGGCGTCACGCTGCAGCGGGTGCTCGGCGACGGTGGCATGGGCCGCGTCTACCAGGGGCTGCAGCACCACCCGCGCCGCGAGGTCGCGGTCAAGGTGATGCGGCCCGGCCTGGTCACCGTCGGCATGCAGCGGCGGTTCGAGCATGAGCCGCGACTGCTCGGCCGGCTGTCCCACCCCGGCATCGCGCAGGTCCACACGGTCGGCATGCAGACGGTCAACGGCGCGACCGTGCCCTTTTTTGTCATGGAACTGGTGCCCGATGCAGCCCCGCTCACCGACTACGCCACCGCCCGGGCGATGTCCCCACGCGCGAAGGTCGCTCTGTTTCAAAAAGTCTGCAACGCGGTTGCCTACGGGCATCATCGCGGCGTGATCCATCGTGACCTGAAGCCTGGCAACATCCTCGTCGGCCCGGCCGGAGAGCCGAAGGTGATCGACTACGGCGTGGCCCGGAGCACCGACTCCGACATCGCCCTGACGACGATGCACACCGATGTCGGACATCTGGTCGGCACGCTGCAGTACATGAGTCCAGAGCAGTTCGACGCCGATCCCGACGAGATCGACACCCGGGCCGACGTCTATGCGCTTGGGGTCGTGCTTTATGAACTCCTCACCGGCAGGCCGCCCTACGATGTGGCGAAGAAACCGGTTTTCGAGGCTGCGAGGCTCGTGCGCGAGCGCGCTCCCGCGCCACTCTCTTCGTTCAACCGGACGCTCCGCGGCGACCTCGACACGATCGTCGCGAAGTGCCTGGAAAAGGATCGTTCTTCTCGCTATTCGACCGCCGCCGAACTGGAAGCCGACCTGGGCCGCTATCTGGCCGGCGAACCGATCGCCGCCACGCCGCCGAGCCTCTTCGCCGCACTCTCCCGGCTGGGCCGGCGCCACCGCACGGCGTTCACTGTCGCGGCGACGGGCCTTGCGGCGCTGGTCGTCACGACGACGGGGATCGGTCTCTTCGCGATGCGTGCCCAGCGCGAGCGGGCAGAGGCACTCGTGGCCCGGGACTACGCCACCGCACAGGAGGTGGTCGCGGCCCGCGAGCGGGACCGTTCGCAGCGTCTGGTCTCCTTCCTCCTCGACGCCATTCGCAATACCGATGCATACGCCCCCGGCCGCGATGTCACCGTGGTCGACATGCTCAGCCGGGCATCGCGGCAGGTGGCGGATTCGTTCGGCGACGACCCGCCCCTGCAGGCAGACATGCTGCAAACCATCGGCCAGGTGCTCCAGCACAATGGCCGCTACGCCGAGGCAATGCCCATGCTCGAGCAGGCGGTCTCCTTCTGGGAGCGGGATGTTGCCGCCAGCCAGCCCCGGCACGAGGACCGGCTCGCCGGTGCGCTCGAGGCGCTCGGCAGCCTCTATGCGGCGACCGGACGGCACGAAGAGGCCGCGGCCCGCCTCGAACGGGCGCTCGACATCAGCGAACGGATCTATGGCGTCAGCGATCCGCGGACGGCTGGATTTCTCGGCACGCTTGGCGGCCTTGCCAACCTAAGCGGCGATGCCACGCGGGCGGAGACGCTCTTTCGGCGACAGCTGGCGATCTACCGTGGCACCCTCGGCGATCGGCACGAGTTCACGGCATCCGCCCTGACCCACGTCGGCTGCGCGCTGGCCTCGCAGGGCAGGCTTTCAGACGCGGAGGACGTGCTCCGGAAGTCGTTCGCCATGCATGAAGCGGTGTTCGGCCCCGTGCACGCGCGTGTTGCCGAGACCGCCATGCACCTGGGCGCCGTCCTTCGCTTCAGGCGGCGTTGGACCGAGGCACGGGAATGGCTCGAACGGTCGCTCGACGTCACTGGCCGCACGCTCGGGCCCGATCACGAGTTTGCCGCCAAGGTGCTCAGCCACCTCGCGGCGGTGGACGCACACGACGGTCGGCACGCCGAGGCGGCGATGCACCTGGAACGGGCGATGGCAATCCTTCGGCGGGTCTTTGGAGCCGACGACCAGCGGCACCGGCGGCTCGAAGCCCGAC
>JBIIMX010000507.1:0-2887 GCA_044337765.1 Pirellulales bacterium
GTCTGCAGCCGTGCGAGCATGGCGAGAGGCCTCAAGAGGAGATGGGGTTGGAGAAAATGAGACTGGAGAAAACTGGATGGGAGAGGCCGGGGTAGGTGTCGGCGGGTGGGAATGAGTGACGGGAGTGAGGCGATGGAAATCGGCACCTTTCCGCGGAAAGAGGCCTGCTGTCGCGGCCTTCGCGAGTACTATACGCCTGTATATACTTCCTGTCAACGACTGTCGCGAACGACACGCGGCCACACCCAGCCGCGTTCGCCTTGAACCGTCGGTCCTGTTCATGGCAACTCATCGTGCCGATGGCATGTGTCGCGCGGCAGCGACGAGCCGCAGGGTTTGCGATAAGCTTTTGTGCCAAGAGATGCCACCGATAGCCGAGGGATGTCATTCACCATGCAGATGATTCCGCAGATGCGCAGCCGTCCGCTCCGGACGCCTCTTCTTGTGATCCTGACTTCTGTTCTGCTTGTCTCGACCGTGAGCCGCGGTGATGAGGGCATGTGGCTTTTCAGCCATCCGCCCCTGGCACAACTCGAAAAAGCGCACACTGCCGCTCTCGGCGGAAGGAAACTGTCACCGGAATGGCTGCTCCATCTGCAGCAGTCGTCGGTGCGGTTCAACTCCGGTGGGTCGGGATCGTTCGTGTCGCCCGACGGCCTCGTGCTCACCAACCACCACGTCGGCGCCGACAGCATCCAGAAACTGGGGGATGCCGAACACAACTACTATCGCGACGGATTCGCTGCGGCCACGCAGTCGGAGGAACTCGCCTGCCACGACCTCGAACTCAATGTGCTCATCTCGATCGAAGATGTGACCACCCGCGTTCAGGCGGCGGTCACGCCAGGACTCGACCCAAAAGCCGCTTTTGCCGCCCGCAGGAAGGTCATGGCTGAGATTGAGAAGGAGTCGCTCGCCGCCACCGGTCTGCGAAGCGACGTGGTCACGCTCCATCAGGGCGGCCTCTACCATCTTTACAGGGCCAAGAAATACACCGACGTGCGTCTTGTCTTCGCACCGGAACAGCAGATCGCATTCTTCGGCGGCGATGCCGACAATTTCGAGTTTCCGCGGTACAACCTCGACGTCTGCTTCTTTCGGGCCTACGAAAACGGCAAGCCGGCGCGGGTGCCGCATCACCTCCGCTGGAGCCGCCAGCCGATTGCCACCGGCGAACTCGTCTTTGTTTCGGGCCACCCCGGCCACACGGATCGAGCCGACACCCTGCGGGAACTGCTCACGATGCGGGACAGGCAGATTCCGTTTTCGCTCTCCGTGCTCAATCGCCTGGAGGTCATGCTCACCGCCTATGCGGGCGAGGGCCCGGAGGAGAGAAGGCAGGCCATGGGCGATCTGTTCGGGGTGCAGAATAGCCGCAAGGCACGCGAAGGGATCCTCGCGGGACTGCTCGATCCGCGGTTTGTCGCCCGGAAGCGGGCCGCGGAGGAAGCGCTTCGCGACAGCGTCGCGGAGCGGGCCAAGAAAACCGCAGGACCGGCACAGCCATCGCCATTCGATCAGATCGAGCAGGCGGAACGGGAGATTGCAGCGGTCGCCCTTCGGCACAACCTGCTCGAGGGTGCGGTCGGCTTCAACAGCCAGTATTTCGCCAACGCCCGCACGATCCTGCGGGCAGCCGCAGAGTCGGGAAAGCCGAGCGGCGAAAGGCTTCGTGAATACCGCGACTCAAATCGCGAGTCGCTCGAACTGGCGCTCTTCTCCGACGAACCGGTCTACGACGCTTTCGAGACCGTCAAGCTGGCCGACTCGCTGACCTTTCTGGCGACGTCGCTGGGCCCCGACGATCCGCTCGTGCAGAAGGTGCTGGCGGGACAATCACCGCGTGAACGCGCGGCGGAACTCGTGCGTGGCACAGGACTCGGCAGGCGGGGCGGTGCTGACACCACGAAGTCCGACCGCGCCGGCAACGCGACGGCCGCTGCCGACACGAGGCGCGCCCTCCATGCGGGCGGCCGCGCAGCGGTCGACGCGTCGACCGATCCGATGCTCGGCCTGGCCCGCAGCATCGACGAGGAGTCGCGGTCGCTCCGCGCGATCGTCGAGGCGGCGGGCGAGGTGAAGCGGCAGGCGCATGCCGAGATTGCGCAGGCCGTGTTCGCGAGCGAAGGAGAGAGCATCTATCCGGATGCAACGTTCACACTGCGGCTCGCCTACGGCACGGTGCAGGGATACGAGGAGGCGGGGAGGCAGGTGCCAGCGATCACGACCTACGCGGGTCTCTTCCAGCGGGCCCGATCGAAGGGGGACTCGCCGCCCTTCGACCTGCCACCGCGGTGGCAGAAATTACGGCCGCAGTTGGAACGCGACGAGGCCTTCCTGAAGACGCCGTTCAACTTCATCTCGAACGCCGACATCATCGGCGGCAACTCCGGCAGCCCGGTCGTCAACGTGGCGGGCGAACTCGTGGGATTGATCTTCGACGGCAACATCCAGTCGCTCGTGCTCGACCTCGCCTACGACGACACTCAGGCCCGGGCCGTGTCGGTTGATGCGGCAGGCATTCTCGCGGCACTCCGGACCGTCTATGCAGCCAACACGCTCGTGGCCGAACTGCTCGGCGGCGGGGCAGGCGACGCCGAGAACGCCGCAGGCGGACGGGACGCTGCCTGGCAGATGCTCTTCGACGGCAAGACGCTCGGCAAGTGGCGGCCCACCGGCTTTGGAGGCGAGGGCGAGGTGGCGGTGGAGGACGGCTCGATTCGGATTGGCATGGGCGCCGACTTGAGCGGCATCACCTGGTCAGGCGAGGTGCCGCGGCAGACCTACGAGCTCTCGCTCGACGCGCAGCGTGCCGAGGGCAACGATTTCTTCTGCGGACTGACGTTTCCCGTGGGTGACGATCCATGCAGCCTGATCGTGGGTGGCT
>JBIIMX010000508.1:0-2861 GCA_044337765.1 Pirellulales bacterium
CGGCAGTGAAAAGATCGTCTTGCAGCTTTGCAAGCGACGATTCAGGCTCGATTCAGCCCTATTTCAGACCCGTTGCACGACGGCAAACCAGGCCTGGGCACCGCCGGGACCGAACTCCGCCCCGGGAATGCCCGGCACGACTTCGAAATGGGCTGCTTCGATCGTCTCAACCTGCCAGCCTGTGGCAAACGCTTCTCGCAGTTCGCGCTCGCTCACGCGGCGTGGGCCATGCGTGCCCGGTTCGGCATCGGCAAAGCAGAGCAGGAAGACCCGTGACCCCGGCTCCAATAGGCGAGCGAGCGCCCCGACGTAGGCCGTCCGGCCGGCATCGTCGAACGTGTGGAAGAGGCCGCAGTCGGTCGCCGAGTCGAACCGTTCGGGAATCTCGCCAACCGCCACCGCATCCATCTGCAGGAAGTTCACAGACAGCCCGCGTTCGGCAGCCTTCTGCCGGGCCGCCTCGAGCGGCTTCTCGAGAAAGTCGACCCCGGTGACCGTGCGGCCCTGTTCCGCCAGCCAGAGCGAGAGATCGCCAGTGCCGCACCCGATATCGATCACCCTGCCCCGGATTGCTTCAGCCGCCTCGATGAAAGCCCGCTGCGGCCGTCCAATATCCCACGGGGCCCGCGGCGCGGCGTAGTAGCCCTCGAAGCGGTCACGCGGCGGCAGGCGTGCATCGTGGGTCATTGTCGCACTCTTTCCAGCCAAGAACGACTGCGTTCTCGCTAGGCCTTCGAGTTATTTATCGACCATGAAACAGGGCTCCGGTGGGACGTGTCCGAAGTCTGCGGAAGGGTACCGAAAAAGGCAACTCCCCGCCACAGTCGACCAGGCGGCAGCTTTTGCCCTTGCACGCCCAGCGTGCCCTCACGACATTTTCACATTCCGACCAAGTGATTCAGCCTTCTGGACGACGTTCCGCATGAGCCTCGAAATCTTGCTCCAAAACTGGCAGGCGGTGCTGACGGCCTGCGTGCTGTTCGCCACGCTGGCCGCCCTGCTCTTCAGCCAACGCGGTCCCGACATGGCGATGATCGGCGGAGTGGTGGTGCTGCTGGTGGCGGGGGTGCTGACGCCCGAGGACGCCCTCAAGGGCATGAGCAACGAGGGCATGATCACCGTGGCGGCCCTCTTCGTGGTGGCAGCGGCCGTGGAACGGACAGGTGCACTGGCGGCACTCGTCGACAAAACGCTCGGGCGTCCTGAGTCGCTGGCATCTGCCCAGTTGCGGACGATGGTCGGCCCCGCCACCCTCTCCGCCTTCATGAACAACACGCCCGTCGTGGCCCTGATGGTGCCGGCGATCCGCGACTGGGCGAAGAAGCATCGGCTCAGCGTCTCGAAGCTGCTCATGCCGATGAATGCCGCCGTCGTGCTGGGCGGTCTGTGCACCCTGATCGGCACGAGCACCAACGTCGTCGTGAGCGGGCTGATGAAGGCCAAGACGGGCCAGCCGCTCGGAATGTTCGAGATCACGTGGCTCGGCATACCCTTGCTCGTGGTGGGCGTCACCTATCTCGTCTTCGCCAGCCGTCACCTGCTCAAGGATCGGCGACCGGCTGTCAGCCCGAGCGACGACCCCAGGCAGTACTCGCTCGAGATGCTCGTCGAGCCGGGCAGTCCGCTCATCGGCCGTTCGATCGAGGAGGCGGGGCTCCGCGGTCTTGACGGCCTGTTTCTCATGGAGATCGATCGCGGCGGACATGTCATGGCGGCCGTTGCCCCAACCGAGCGATTGGAGGCGGGCGATCGTCTCGTCTTCGTCGGCATCGTCGACTCCGTCGTCGAGCTTCAAAAGATCCGTGGTCTCCGTCCGGCCACCGACCAGGTCTTCATGCTCGACGATCCCCGCTCGGAACGGACGCTCATCGAGGCGGTGGTCTCCAACACGTGCCCGCTGATCGGCCGCACGATTCGAGAGGGCCGGTTTCGGTCGACCTACGACGCGGTGGTGATCGCCGTAGCACGAAATGGCGAACGTCTGCGGATAAAAATCGGCGACATCACGATCGAACCCGGCGACACGCTCCTCCTGGAAGCCAGTTCCGATTTTGCCGAACATCAGCGGAGCAACCGCGATTTCTACCTCGTCAGTGCGGTGAGCAATTTCACGCCGCCTCGACATGATCATGCATGGATTGCCTGCACGGTGCTGGTGGCCATGGTGCTGGCGGCGACGCTTGAATTGGTGCCGATGGTGGCCGCAGCCCTCATGGCGGCCGCCGTCATGGTGGCCGCCAAATGCATCTCTTCGCCCGAGGCCCGGCAGTCAATCGAGTGGGAGTCGCTGCTCCTGATCGCGGCCAGCTTCGGCCTGGCGCGGGCGATGGAAAAAACGGGCCTGGCGGAGGGGATCGCGCAGTCCACGATCGCAGCCGCCGGCGACCATCCGCACGTCGTTCTGGCAGCGATCTATTTCGTGACCATGCTGTTCACGGAACTGATGAGCAACAACGCCGCCGCCGTGCTGACATTTCCCATCGCCTGGCAGACGGCCGTCGATCTGGGTGTCAATCCTCTGCCCTTCGTCATGGCGGTGACGGTGGCTGCCAGTTGCGGTTTCGCCACGCCGATGGGCTACCAGACGAACCTGATGATCTACGGCCCGGGCGGCTACAAATTCAGCGACTATGTCCGCTTCGGCGGGCCGCTGAACCTTCTGGTGATGGCGATCACGGTGGCACTCGCGCCACTTATCTGGCCATTCTGAATACACGCGAAACATCGGCATCCTGCCGATCCGTAGCAGAATCCGCCGGCGACCGAGCATGCCGCAGCCGGCGAACCAATACGGCACGACATAATTTTCCATAAGTCCTGATTTAAAAACGACTTATGACAGATACTAAAGAATACATTAC
>JBIIMX010000510.1:0-2858 GCA_044337765.1 Pirellulales bacterium
ATCGTGGCCGCGGTAGCCGAGGTGAGAAAACTCTACACCAAGGCGGGGGTCTTCGAGCGTGCGGCTGCGATTGTGGCGGAACAGCGGGCGTTCGCCGCTGCCGCTGCCGCGACCTGCCGCTGGCGGCGGCTGCGAGACGTGCTGGAATTCCTGCTCGATCTTGCCGTGCCGGAACTCGCCGCGACACCGTTTTGCCGCTGACGCTTGCAGCCGGGCCTGATTCCGGTTGAAAATCGCGATCGACGGCGAAACCGCCGCGCGTGGTCCGTCTCTGTCATGGGCACGCTGTTCGGAAGTCTGCCGGCGTGCGAGAGTCATGAAGACCGAGCCTGATTCCCGCGATCCGGTGGCTCGAGCTTCCGCGCTCATCGAGCTCTTTTGCGGCTTGGATGAATTTGGCGATCTGCGGAGCGTCGTGCGGAGCGAGGTGCCGGAGCCGGCGCGGACGCTGCTCGACCATCGCAACCACATGACGGTGGCGATGGAGCGGTTTCACGGGGGTGACGTGCGACTCCGGGTCGTGGCCCGGGCAGATGATGGACGGGGGCGTCGTCCTCAGGAAAGCGGGTATGCCCGAGAAATTCTGCTTGAAACGCAGCTTGGAACGATTGTGCAGCACGGAATCGTGAGGATCGATCTGGCCCATCTCGACGCATCGACCGCAGCGGCGATCCGGGAGGCGCGTCGGCCGCTGGGGCGTATCCTCATCGAGGCAGGAATGCTCCGAGACGTGAACCGCGTGCAGTTGCTGCAAATCATTCCCGGCCCACATCTGCAGACTCTCCTTGGGCTCGCGGCTCACCCGTCCGCCGGCGCAGCTGCGGCGACACCGGTTTACGGACGCGTGGCAGGCATCGATCTGGATGGCCGCCCCGCTGTGGAACTGCTGGAAATCGTGGCACCTGCCGTGCACTCAGCAGCCCGGTCGGAATAGCCGCCACCTGCCCCAGCCTGCCCCAGAGAAAAAATTTTGGTTACTTCAGGGGCAATGCCCAAGGTCTTGCGCACAAGACGTTTGCGTCAAATGCGTCGATCTTGACTCAATGCGCAAGATGCCGCTAGAGTTGAGGGCGTGGCAAGGATGGTAAGCCTGGCGGTCGCAAGGGAATTGGAATCCCTTTCGCTGCCTCCCGCAGCCCACTCCTTCCGCAAAAGAGCTTGTTTTCAGGGCCTATCTCTGGATCGACCGGGAGCCGGGCCAGAGAGCACCTTGCAGGCAAGACTGTGAAACGCGAAGGATTGCGGACATTACGGCAACTAGGAAGCCTAGGATTTTAGGGCTGTCTCTCGGGATGAGTGAAGCTCCTAATCTCCGTTTTTGACTAGCTGTACCACGGCTAGGGAGAGGGTGGTAAAGCAGATGCAGAAGACTGTGTACACAACCGGCGAGGCCGCCAAGATTTGCAAAGTGAGTCAGCAGACGATCATTCGCTGCTTTGACTCTGGACAGTTGAAGGGATTCCGTGTGCCGGGCAGCCGGTTTCGTCGGATTCCCCGCGATCAGCTGTTCCTGTTCATGAGGGACAATGGGATTCCGACCGACGCGCTTGAAAGCGGTCGGCGGAAGATTCTTGTCGTTGACGACGATCAGGATCTCGTCGAACTGATCACCGACGTGCTCGAGCGGGATGGCCGCTTCGAGACACGGAGCGTGAACAATGGCTTCGACGCCGGAATGATGGTGAAGGACTATCGCCCCGACCTGATCGTGCTCGACGTGATGCTGCCGGATATCAATGGCAAGGAAGTCTGCCAGCGGGTCCGCAGTGACTCCACCATGGACGAGGTGCGGATCATCTGCATCTCGGGCATGTGCGAGCCTGACAAGATCGAGGACCTGAAAGCCTCCGGTGCCAACGAGTTCCTGCAGAAGCCTTTCGAGGCCGAGGTGCTCGTCGACCGGATCTGCAGCCTTCTCGACATCGAATCGGTGGCGGCGGGCTCGTAACACCTCGTGTGCGGCACGTACGGTGGCTTGATCGTTCACCAACGTTTTCATGGCGGCAGCGTCGGCACTAGGCCGGCGCTGCCGTCCTGTTTGCAGAGGCGGCTGGACGGTTCTGGAAAGGCTTGCTGATATGTGCGGAAGCGGGCTGCAGGAAGCACGTCTTGGAGCGAGACCCGCAGCACGATTCCGAGCACGATTCGGAGCACGCTCGTGACCAATCCGCCGGCAGCTGACGCAGAGCGTGGGGCGGAGCCCGCGGCGGCCTGGCTCGCGATCGATTCCGGAACATCGCGGCTCGTTGCCCTCAGCGGAGAGCATTGTCTGGCGGTCGCCGGCGCGGTGCTTTCAGCGGCGGCAGGACGGGGTCATCCTTACGGTCCGCCTCCGTCGCTTGCGGAGCGGTTGGCGGTCGTCGGCGGGCGTGTGGCTGCAGTGGCCGCATGGCTGGCGCAGGTTTCGCAGATTCCTTCGGCAGCGACCGCCTCCGCGGGTTTGACCGCCTCCGCTGGTTTGACCGCCTCCGCTGGTTTGACCGCCTCCGCGGGCCCGGCAGACCACGGCAACGCCCTGCTCCTCTCCCAGCTCGCCGCGGCGGTCGTTCTGCCTGGCGAGGAACGATCGCCGGAACGGGGCGGCGGAATCGCCCTGCCAACCGAGGCCATGGTGCTCCGCGAAGCGTTCCAGATCGCGCTCGCACATGTACAACTGCGGCAGCAGTTTGATCGCGCCGTGGCGGAGGCCAGGCTGGAGGCGATGCGGGAACTGGCATACGGCGCCGGGCACGAGATCAACAATCCTCTCGCCAACATCGCCACGCGAGCCCAGGCGCTCCTGCTGGAGGAGAGCGATCCGGAGCGTCGCCGTCGGCTCTCCACCATCGTCGATCAGTCGTTCCGGGCCCGTGACATGA
>JBIIMX010000511.1:0-2856 GCA_044337765.1 Pirellulales bacterium
CTGGAGGTCGGCGTGGGCGATGACGCCGTCCTGCTGGTAGTGGTGACCGAGGATCACCAGCCGCTCGCCCAACCGCCGACGGACCGCCTCGATCCGTTCGCTGAGGATGGCGTCTCCCAAGCCCCGGTAGGCTGCGAGGGGCCCGGCCAGATCCGTGTTGTCAAGCAGGGTGCTCATGTCCTGCAGTATACGGCCGCGGGTCTCCGGGGCGCAGTGGCCGTGCGATGCCCTCGTCGGACGCTATACTGGCAATCCGGAGGCCCGCCTTGGCGGCGCCCCGCATGTCCGGCGAGAAGTCCGGATTCTCCCTTTATTTGAAGGACGGCAAGGCTTTATGGCGCGAAAAGTGGTGAACCGCAAGGAACTCAGGGCCCAGAACGATGCGGCCGAGGCCCGCGAGAAGACGACCAAGAAGTCGACCAAGGAAAAGACCGCCAAGGTGAAGAAGGAAAAGGCCCCGAAGGACCCGAACAAGGTCGCTGCCAAGAAGCCCAGCCGCAAGAAAGCCGCGAAGGAATCGCGGATGAAGGCCTACTGGGGCGTCTACAACCAGGGCATGAAGCGGCTGGCGCTGTTTGAATATTCCGACCGCAAGGCAGCGGAAAAGAAGGCGGCCGATCTGGTGGCCTCATCGCGGACGAACCACTTCATCCAGTTGGTAAAGGAAGCGATCACCGAGTAACGCAAAGGCCACGTCCATGCGATCCACGAAGGGCACAACGCATCCGGTCGGCGAGCCCGCTTTTGCCGCGGTCCGTCTCCTGCTTGTATTGCTGTGCGTGATGATGCTGCAGACGATGGCCGGCTGCACGAAGGCCAAGGGCACGAAGGCGAAGCCGGTTGCTGATGCCGGTGTCGCGGACGAGGGAGAGGCCGACGCAGGCGAGGAGCCCGAAGGCATCGACTTCGACACGGCGATCACGGTTGACGAGGATCGTTTGGAGGTCTGTTCGCCCACGGGCTGGACACGCGGCCCGCAGTCGAAGGATTATCTCGTCAAATACATTCCTGGCCGGAAGAAGACCTATCCGTCAATCGTCGTCATGGCGGCCGACGCACCGAATGACATCGCGGAGGTCGATGCTGCCAGTCACAAGGATCTGGTCGCCGCGATCGCCGCAAGCCTCGCCGAGACGTACTCGAAGAACGGCAAGAGTACGCTGCTTAAAAAGCCCGCGGCCGTGAGGCTCGGGCCCCACTTCGGCGTCACGTGGGCGGCTCCCGCGACGACCACGGTCGATGGCATGAAGGAATCGATCGACCGCACGAGCTATGCGGTTGTGTTCGGCGGGCGGATGTACAGCGTCGAGATCCGAGCTCCCAAGGGAAAGCTCGATAATGAAGGCCGCGCCGCGGCCCGGGCCGTGGCGGCGGCACTCGCCCCGCCGCCGGCAGCGGAGGAAGAGCCGGCCACTGAGCCAGCACCGGCAGCGGAGCCAGCACCGGCAGCCGAACGTTGACCCCACCGTGGGGACGAGATTCCATCTTGTCCTTGCCCCCGTGGGGACGAGATTTCATCTTGTCCGTGCCCCCGTGGGGACGAGATTCCATCTTGTCCGTGCATCAGCCCGGATTCCGCAAGTTGGAAACTCGCGGCCACGGGAGAGTGGAGCAGCGCGCACATCCACGCGGCTTCCCCCCGTGGGGACGAGATTTCATCTTGTCCTTGCCCCCGTGGGGACGAGATTTCATCTTGTCCGTGCATCAGCCCGGATTCCGCAAGTTGGAAACTCGCGGCCACGGGAGAGTAGGGCAGCGCTCACGTCCAACCGGAGCGTGTGCAACGCGTCACGCCCACGGGCTCTTCCAGTCGCCCCACGCAGCCAGATAGCGTTTCAATCCGGGAAACTGTTCGGTATGCGACTCGATCCACTCCCGCGCCGACTCGATGAGAGCATGTTCTCTCTTCAGGTCGATGTCCCCCGCCACCACACGCGACCGCAGGAAGATGAAGTAGGTATCGAGCACGTCGCCACGGCAGTAGTCGTGGATCTCCGCCGCCTTGCCGGCATCCCAGAGATCCTGCACCATGTGGCCGGCGACATCCATCTTGCCCGGTTTGCCGATCAGATTGGCCGCCAGGGATAGCCCCCCGTTGAACCGGGATGCGCCGCTGTTGGTCAGCCACTCGTGAAGATCGAGGTGGGCCGCCATGTTGTAGCGGTAGCGGGGCTGATCGAAGCTCCGGGCATCCTCGGCGAACCAGTCGCCGATCTGCAGCCCGTAGCGGAAAGCGCACAGCTCGAGCAGCGGCAGATCGAAGCCACGACCGTTGAACGTCACGAGCGTGGGCCGGTTGTATTTCTGCCAGCCATCCCAGAACTTCCGCACGATCTCGTGCGGTCGGGCCTCGGCCTCGTCGAGCGCCACCAGATCGATCAGCTGGAAGTCCCGTGCCACCTTCGCGATCACCAGCGACACGGGCAGTTGGAAGGTGTAGGGGATGAAGTCCTTGCCGTTCTCGGCGAGCAACTCCTCGCGATATTTCGCGATCGCGGCAGCGGGGCCGAGGTTCTCGCCAGGGTACTTCATCCGCGACACGAGCGCACCGTCGGCCACGCTCTCGATGTCGAAGACGAGATAGGCGGTGTCGTTCTTGGCCATGCTGCGTTGCCTCGGGTTCGTGCCGGCCTACCGCCGGGCGAGAGGGTGCTTGAGCGGCAGCCAGGCGCCGTCGGCTTTGCTCGACGCCACCGACTGTTCGATGAAATACATCCCCTCCACGCCGTCGCAGATGTTCGGATAGAGAGTGTTCACCCGCTCAAACGGCTTGCCGGTGCCCGCCAGTTCCATCGCGTCGAAGGCGGCGCGGTAGACATTGGCAAAGGCCTCGAAAAACGCCTCTGGATGTCCCGA
>JBIIMX010000512.1:0-2855 GCA_044337765.1 Pirellulales bacterium
GCTCAAGCTGCCCGTCGAGACGGTGAAGGCCCGCGTGCACGCCCTGCACGAGTTCAATCCGATGCTTGGCCATCGTGGCTGCCGCCTCGGTGTCAGTTATCCCGAGATCTCGGAGATGCAGGCACGTGCGGTCTTCGAGGCTGCCGCCAAGGTGCAGAAGGCAGGCATCAAGGTGAAGCCGGAGATCATGATCCCGCTCGTCGGCTTCAAGAAAGAGCTCGACAACCAGGTGGAGATCGTTCACCGGGTCGCGGAAAAGGTGCAGAAGGAGACCGGGCAGAAGATCAAGTATTTGGTCGGCACGATGATCGAGATTCCGCGGGGAGCACTCACCGCCGACGAGATCGCCGAGACGGCTGAGTTCTTCTCATTCGGCACCAACGACCTCACCCAGACCTGCCTCGGCATGAGCCGCGACGACATGGGGTCGTTCCTGCAGAAGTACACCGACGAAGGCATCTTCAAGGCGAACCCGTTCGCTTCGATCGACGCCACCGGCGTGGGCCAGTTGATGCAGATCGCCGTCGAGCGCGGCCGCAAGACGCGGAAGGACATCAAACTCGGGATCTGCGGCGAGCACGGTGGCGATCCCCACTCGGTGTTGTTCTGCCACCATGTGGGGCTCGACTACGTGAGCTGCTCGCCGTTCCGCCTGCCGGTCGCCCGGCTGGCAGCGGCCCAGGCCGCGCTCGGCAAGACCTACTGACTTCACGCGAAACATGGCATCCTGCCGCCTGTCCCGGCGGCAGGATGTCCGGCATGACGCTTCCTCGACTCGTGGCCACGAGTTTTTAACTTGTGGAATCCGTGCCGGGGGGCACGGACAAGTTGAAAACTTGCCGCCACGGGGGCTTTCGGCTATGCCATCTCCATGCCGCTCTCGCCTGAAGCCCTGACGCTGGCACCGATCCTCCTGCTCGTGGTCGTTCTTTGGGTGACGGAGGCCCTGCCGCTGGCGGTCACGGCGCTGCTTGGTGCCGTACTCTGCGTCGTGGCCGGCGTGGCGCCGGCGAAGGAGGTGTTTCGCCCCTTCGCCGATCCGCTGATCTTCCTGTTCATCGGCTCGTTCCTCGTGGCCGAGGCGATCCGGCTCCATCGCCTCGACTGCCGGCTGGCGTATGCGGTCTTGTCGGTGCCTTGGATCGGTGAACGGCCGACGCGGATCCTCGCGGCCGTGGCGATCGTTTCCGTGCTGATCAGCGCGTTCATTTCCAACACCGTCACGGCGGCGATGATGCTGGCGATCGTGACCGGGATGCTCAATGCCGTCGAAGCGGCATCCGCAGTGTCGGGGCGGGCACCATCCCCGAAGTTTGCCACAAGCCTGTTTCTGTGCGTGGCCTTCGCGGCCTCGATCGGCGGACTGGCCACGCCCATCGGCACGCCGCCCAATCTGATCGGCCTGGCTTTCATCCGGGACCAGGTGGGTGTGCAGGTGTCGTTTCTCGGCTGGTGCGCCATCGGCATACCGATCGTCGCAGTCATGACGACCGTGGCCGTCGCGGTGCTGGCCTGGATGCTTCCGGCGGGAGTGGAACGGCTCGATGGCGTCGGCAGCTATGTCGCTGGCCAGCGGAGCCGCCTGGGCGGCTGGACGGTCGGGCAGAGGTCGGTGGCCCTCGCGTTTGCCGTCACGGTCTTTCTATGGGTGCTGCCGGGGATCCTGCTCGTGCTGCTGGGGGCGTCGCATCCAGCCTGCCGCTGGCTTTCGGCACGACTCCCGGAAGGGGTCGTGGCACTGATCGGCGCGATGCTGCTCTTTCTGTTGCCAGGGGACCGCGGAGAGAGGGGCCGGCGGCGGGCGCTCGATTGGCGGGAGGCGCGGATCGACTGGGACATCGTGCTCTTGTATGGCGGCGGCATGGCGCTGGGGGAGCTCTGTTTTTCCACCGGGCTCGCCTCCGCGATCGGTCATTCGATCACAGGATGGATCCCCGCGGGCGATTGGAGCGGTACGGTGCTCGTGGCAGTGGCTACCGTCGTGGCGGTGGTCACGAGCGAATTTACGAGCAACACCGCCAGCGCGAACATGGTCGTACCGGTCGTGATCGCTCTGGCCGGTGCCACGAACGCCAACCCGCTGATGGCTGCGCTGGCTGCCACGTTTGCATCGAGTCTCGGCTTCATGATGCCAGTGAGCACGCCCTGCAACGCACTCGTCTATGGCTCGGGCCGGGTGCCGATGCGGGCGATGATGGCCAGCGGCGCGATCATCGACGTGGCAGGGGCGATCACGGTCACGGCCGCAATCCTGCTCGCCTCGCGATTCTGAGGAATCGCCAAGACACAAAAACCTGTTCCCCGCCGCATGCGAGCCGGTCTTCGTGGGGGCGAGTTTTTAACTTGCCCATGAAACGATACCGCGGTCCGGCCGGTGCATGCCTCCCGGCCGGACCGCGTCAGGGGGATCGTCGTCCGCTGCCACTCAGGGGGTCGCGGCGATGGGGCGTTCTCGACTCTGGCGGGGGGCGGGCCGCCGGTCGTTCTAGAAACCTCCCTCGATCGCCGCGCCGCACTGGTGGCAGCGGGGTTGCACCGGCGGAATGGGCGACGGCAGGTAGCCCTCCCGGCACATGGCATGGAGTCGCGGAAAGTGCGGCGGCAGCGTCACGCAGGGGCTGTGCTTCCAGTGAAGCTGCTGGAAGGGGTGTGCCTGGTAGACGCTCGAACCCCGACAGCATGCCTGCGGCGCACCGCACTGGCCGCCCCGCACGTTGCCATGCCATGGCGGCTGCTGCCATGACTGCTGCGGCTGCCCGCCGCGGCACCCACAGTCACCCGGCTGGCCAGCGGCCGCCGACTCCGTCACCACGGTCGTCTCACCCGGCTGGGTGTCGGCAAGTTGCGCAGCCGTC
>JBIIMX010000513.1:0-2849 GCA_044337765.1 Pirellulales bacterium
TGGTGTTTTCAGTGCCAGGTGCCGCAGATCCGTCGGCAGCAGGGGCTCATCGAGGAGGTGATGGGGGAGGTCCGCGAGTCGCGCCGCCGTCGCGGTCTCGACGTCGAATGACAAACCGGCCCGCAGCGCGGCCAACCGCCGTTGTTGGAGAAGGCCTCGGGCTTGCAGCGGGGAATGAACGGCTCACTCCCAGTCGTCCTCAGTCGCTCCCGGTCGTCCTCAGTGCCCGCCGTGCCCGTCGTGGGATTCCGTCGGCTGCCCGTGGGCGTGGGTGTGGGCGTGCGAAGACCGTTCCATCACGGTGATGCCCCAGGCGATCGTCAGGCCGAGTGCCAGGCTCGCTGTCAGCAGCACGCGGTCATGACTGTGAAACTGCACTTCGGGCAGAAGGTCAGCGGCGGCAATGCATAGGAAGGCGCCCGCTGCCAGAGCCATTGCAATTCCGAGAATCGTGGCCTGCTGGCCGCCAAACAGGCTCAGGCTGGCGAGAAACGCTATCGCTCCGACTGGCACGACGAGGGCGTAGAGCCCGTTGGCGATGCGGCGGCCACGGCCGGACACGCCGGCGTTGAGCATCAACGTTCCGATGATGGCCGAGTCGAACGGCTTGTGCAGCAGCACGGCGAGGAACGTGGCAAATCCCGCGAGCAAGCCCTCCCCGTGATCGCTGTCGGTACGGACCGAAGCGGCCAGCGCCGCCCCGTCGGCGAGGCTGTGGAGTGCGAGCCCGGCAAAAGCACCGCACCACGCCAGGCGACCGCTGCCTGGAGCAGCGTGCAGATCGACGCGGCTGCGGTCCTGGTCATGGGAATGACTGTGACTGTGATCATGCCCGCAGTCATGGCCATCCTTCGCACCGTCAGCCGTATGGTGCGAGTGGCCGTGAAACGCCCGCTCGAGCAGGAACATCAGGAAGAACCCCACCAGCACCCAGATCATCGTGGTGTCGATCTGCCTGCCGAGTTGGAGAAAGGCATGGGGCAGGAGATGGAGGAGACCGACGCCGAGCAGCACGCCCCCTGTCAGCGAGAGCAGTACCTGCATCCGGCGATGCCCCATGGAAAGAAACGACAGCGACGAGCCGCCGGCATAGGCTGCGGCGGCCACAACGGCCAATTGGATGGCCAGCATCAGGTACGGCAGTGTGTTGGGAGATGTCGCAGCCAGGACAGGTTGCATGGGGAGAGCCCAGTGGGAGAGGGGAAGCCCACCATGATCGTGCGGCGCGGCCCGCAGGGCAAGCGGCCGTCGCTCGCATGCTAGCGGCGGTAGTTATAGGGGGCGGGCATGGTCTGGTACGACCGAGACGCCTGCTCCATCTGCTGCCGGGCGAGGGACATCCGCTCCGTCCGGGCGGCATCGGTGGCGGCGATCAGCCCCAGGGCTATGACCAGCACGTAGGCCACGACGTTTGACCAGAGCACCGGCCCGTGGAATTTCAGTGCGGTGCCAAAGGCCTTTTTCACCTTGGTGCCGAACAAACCGAGCCTGACGCTCCAGATCTCATCGAGCACGAGGTGGGTGAGAAAGCCGAGAACGACTGCACCGGAGATGAAATACCTCCTCATCGGGTCGTCGTGACTGAAGGTCAGGAATGTGATCTGGCCGGCAATCGCCGCTGCGGGCAGGCTGTGAAACATGCCGCGGTGGACGGAATAGTGCTCGAGGAGCCAGGTCACGCCGAACCGGATCAGGGCGTAGACGACCGCCCCTGCGAGGATGATCGCCTCCATCGGCAGGCCCATCTGGTAGAAGCGCTGCAGGAGCAGCATCGGTGCGATGGCTGCGGCGAATGCCACGCTTTCCCGCATCGGCGTGTCAGGCCCGCTGTCGAGATCGGGCAGCATGCCGGCCACGGCGCAGGCGGTGCCCCCGAGGATGCACGTGACCGGTGGCATCCCGCCCACATACCACGCAGCGGCGGCATAGCCGGCGCCAACGATGGATGAACCGGTGATGTGCGCCTGGAATCCGGGCACTGCGACCCCCCGCCAAAGTCCTGCCTACCTGCCGACGCACGGGAGCGACCGCATGCGCGCGACGTGCCTGCGCGACCGCCCACCAAGGCGGTCATCACAAACCCTGCTGGTTTATCGACATCGTGGGCATCAGCACGTGTGGAGATTCAGCGTCGGCTGCGTGGTCGCCAGCCCCCCTGCACTGCCATCAGAAAAAGTCCACCCAACTGAAATAAAGTACCAAGCATGAGGCGATTGGGGGCTACGAATCGATTGGTGCTATTGAGAAGCTTGGGTTTTTTGGGAAATTTGGGGTGGTATGATGCGGCTTGCGGAAAGTGTTTGGGCAATCTGAGAAAGATAGGATACATGGCGAGTCGTTGTCGCTTGTGTGTGTTGTGCCGTGGTTTGGACTTCGCTCCCTTGCGGTGCAATCCCTACACTTCCCCAGCTTGATTGGGAGGCTGTCCGCCCATTGCTGGTCACAGATCACTGGAGGTTGGTGTGGCTCTTGAAGGTTATGACCTCGTCATGCTCGGCATTTTGGCCGGGGCCGCGCTGCTCGGCTATTTCAAGGGCATGGTCTGGCAGCTGGCATGGATTGCCGGCATCGTGGCCAGCAGCTACGTCGCCTTTCGCTTTGGTGCCAGGCTCGCACCGTTCTTTGGCGCCCAGGCTCCGTGGAACCGTTTTGCGGCCATGCTGGCCGTCTATGTCGGCACATCGCTCGCCGTGTGGCTCGTTTTTCGCGTGATTTCGGGCGCGATCAACGCGGTGCATCTCTCGGCATTTGATCACCAGCTCGGGCTGCTTCTCGGCCTCGCAAAGGGAGTGCTCCTCTGCGTAGTGGTGACGTTTTTCAGCGTGACTCTCGCCCCTGCCTATCGCCAA
>JBIIMX010000078.1:0-11052 GCA_044337765.1 Pirellulales bacterium
CGCCACGGGGGAAGGGGGCACGGCAAGTTGGAAACTCGCCGCCACGTGGGGAAGGGGGCACGGCAAGTTGGAAACTCGCCGCCACGGGGAAGGACGGAGAGCCTTCCGCCGCCACCTTGCAGGTGGGCGTCGCTAGGGCTTCGCCCAGCGGGCCATCTTACGGTCGAGGGTGGATCGCTCGATGCCGAGCATCGCCGCCGCCTTCGTCTTGTTGCCCCCGACGCTCTCGAGCGTCGCCAGGACGTGCTTCCGCTCCATCTCGTCGAGTGTCGTCGGTGTGAACGGTGCCGGCCTTCCCGATGGTATCTGCCCGGTATCGCCGGCGGATGACAGCTGGGACAGTGCCAGCTCAGATGCGTCAATCCAATCGTCCTGCGAAAGCACGACCGCCCGCTCGACACAGTTGCGCAACTCGCGGATGTTGCCAGGCCAGTGATAGGACTGCATCGCCGCCCGTGCCTCCGGCGTGAAACCGCGTAGGCGACGCCCAGCTTCCGTCGCGAATCGTTTGAGGAAATGGGTGGCGAGCACCTCGATGTCATCCGGCCGCTTGCGGAGCGGCGGCACGAGAATTTCCACAACCTTGATACGGAAGTAGAGGTCGCGGCGGAACTCGCCCGCAGCCACGGCCTCCTCCAGGTGCCGATTGGTGGCAGCCACGACGCGGACATCGACCTGCACGCGGGCACTCCCCCCGACCCGCTCGAAAGCATGTCCCTCGAGCACCCGGAGGAATTTCGCCTGGATCGCCAGACTCATCTCTCCGATCTCGTCGAGAAACAGCGTGCCTTTGTGGGCGGCCTCGAACTTACCGGCTTTGCGCTCGGTGGCGCCGGTGAAGGCACCCTTTTCGTGGCCGAAAAGTTCGCTCTCGAGGAGTGTCTCCGAAAGGGCCGCGCAGTTCATGCAGACGAATGGCGACGTGCGGCGACCGCTCGCCTCGTGGATCGCCCGGGCGACGAGTTCCTTTCCGGCGCCGCTCTCGCCTCGGATCAGCACCGTGGCCTTGGTTCCCGCCACCCGCCCGATCTGGCTGACGATATTTTCGAGGCCGGCGCTCGAGCCGACCATCCGCCATTCCTCACCGAGCCGTCGTCGCAACTGCTCGTTCTCATCAGCCGAACGCGCCAAGCGTGACGAAAGGATCTCGCGGACCGACAGATTGTCGATCGCAAGGCCGAGGGCATCGCAGACCGCCATCACGAATTCCAGGTCATCGGGCGTGGCCTCGTGCTGCCGGGCATCCACCTCGAGGTGCAGCACGCCCACGGCATGGCCACCCACACGGATGGGCGCCGAAATGCTCGCGATCCGACCGCCGTCCGGAGCCGCCGCACACGCCAGCACCGCTTCGTCGGTTCCCAGCACCGCGCCGATCACCCCGGAAGGCACGGCCGCGGAGGACCAATCGGCCGGAATCGAAACGGTCTGCGACAGGCCGGAAGCCGGGCCGGTCCCGTCCTGCAGCGACGCTCCCACCTGAACGCAGATCTGCTCGGGCAAGAGTACGATTCCGCGGACAGCTTCGGCGCCCTGGATCGCCGACTCGAGCGCCAGGATCGCCACCGCCTTCACGTCGCTCGCCCGCCCCATCGCGAATGCCAGCCGGCAGAGTTCGGCGGCAGCGCGGCCAACGCGGGGTGCCGTTCCCGCGGCCTCACGGATGTCGTCGAGCAGCCGGCTCGTGGCGCGGCGATGCGTGATTGAGGCATGCCACGCCTCGAGTTCCGCCGGCATCTCGCAGGTCGCCGTGCCGCCGAGCACATCGGCTTCCCCCGTCGTATCGGCTGGTGGTTCACCGGCGCAGGCGACGATCTCGACGCGACCGATCGCCACGACGTCGCCCGGCAAGAGCACCCGGTCGGCGGCGAGCGGTTCGCCGCTCACGATCGTGCCGTTGCGGCTGTTGAGATCCCGGATCGACCATCCCGGCGAAGCTCCGAAGATCTCGGCGTGAAACCGGCTCGCCTGCTCGTCGTGAAGGACGATGCGATTGCTGGGAGCGCGACCGAGCGTCACGCGTTCCCCAGGCAAAAGCGGGACCACAGCCTGACCGGCGACGGGATCGCGAACCAGTAGAAAGGTGGGGTGTGCGGCGGGCATGCGACGATTCTCTTCTCTCTCTGCATCATGACTCACCGGCAGTCGTTTTGGGAGGGCTTGGAAGATGAGCGTCCTCGGCCGACCGCTCAAAGCCCCCGCCGGGAAGGTCAAAAACAGACTTTTTCTCGGGAGAAACGGGTTTGCCGCCAGGGGGCCTCCGCGATTAGCATCCTGATTGACGTTGCCCTCGCGTGGCCCCCACTCAGCCACGCTTCGCATGATCGCCCGGCCTGATGATCGCGTGGCCAGGCTCGCCTGGCCTGACACGAAAGGTTGCCCATGAACTGCGGCATGAAACTCCCAGCACCAGTTGCCCGTCTCTTCGGACACCGCTCAGCGGCATGGTATGCCTGTGCCGCCGCAGCACTTGCCCTGGCATCGCATGGCGAAGCCCTCGCCCAAATGGGCATGGGTATGCGCGGCGGGTCCGTGGGCGGCATCTCGATCGACGCCGACGGCATCGTGCGAAACCTCGATCCCAAGGCTGTCGAATCGCTGGCCAAGGAGCGTCGTCAGGCAGTTGCCGGTGCCGACCGGGGCACATCGGCCAAACTCCGCAAGGTCTCCCTCGCGAAGATCATCGCGGCCGTGCAGGCCGCCAACGACGGTCGGCCGCTCTCGCCCGATGTCCTCTTTTTGGGAGGACTGGAACGGATCACCCATGTCTTCGTCGATCCGGACGCACACGACATCATTCTCGCCGGCCCGGGGGACGCCATGACCGTCGATGCGGCGGGCAACGTTGTCGCCGCCACGAGTGGCCGGCCGCTCCTGCAGTTGGAGGATCTTGCCGTCGCCCTGCGGGCCATCGACGCAGCCCGTTCTGGTGGCATGAAGTGCTCGATCGATCCGACGGCCGAAGGCATCGCCCGGCTCCAGGCACTCCTGCGTGCGCAGAAGACGATCGGTCCGAACCCCGACGCGACGCTCGTCGCCATGCAGAATGCCGTCGGCGCCCAGCGGGTGACCGTGGGCGGCGTGCCCGGCGACAGCCGCTTTGCCCGCGTGCTCGTCGCGGCCGACTACCGATTGAAGAGGATTGGCATGGGACTCGAGCCGTCCGGCATCACCGAACTCCCCAGCTACCTGTCGATGGTGCCGCCCGGCTCGCCCTCCGCAACATCGCTTCCCCGGTTCTGGCTCGAGGCCGACTACGAGCCGATCTCCCGCGATCCCGATGAACTGGCGTGGCGGATCAATGGCCGGCGGATGAAGTGCCTGACTGAAAACGACCTCGTCGACGCCGCAGGCGAACGCGCAGCGAAGGCCGCTCCGGATGCCAACGCGAAGAAGTGGTGTGATCTCATGACGACCAACTACGACCGGCTTGCAGGCAAGCAACCGGTGTTCGCGGAACTGGTCAACTGTGTCGATCTGGCGGTGATAGCGGCGCTCGTGCATGGCCGGCAGTTGGCGGGGCGTGCTGGGCTCGATCTGGCCCCACTCATCGACGCGAAGACGCTGCCGCTGCCCTCCTACGACGTGCCGACCACCGTGCCGACGGTGGCCCGCGGCATAAAAAAGGGAAGCCGGTGGGTGATCAGCGCCTCGGGTGGCGTGCTCTTTCAGCCGTGGACCTTCGCCGCCAATACAGCCGACACCGCCGATATGGCTGAGATCCGCACCGTGGCACTTGCCGCGCGTCCCACGGACGGATGGTGGTGGGACTAGCTTCACGCGCAACATCGGCATCCTGCCGATGTTCGCTTGGCCGACTTCCTTGGCTATCGCGGGCCGGGTGTGACCCACTCGTGGAGCGTTACCCGGCCGGTGAGGCCCACTCGATGGTGGCCAAGGGTCCGGCGGCGATGGGAAAATGTTCATCCAGCCAGCCCGCCTGAGCCAAAGCCGCCAGTTGGTCACCGTGGTCAGGGCAGGGGGGGGGCGGCACGCTCTTCGCAAGGACCAGGCTGCCGCCGTGCTCGACGGCCACGCTCGCTGCGATCGCATCGCTCGTCACCTGCCAGCCGACCGGCAAGGCTGCCGCGCGCGAGCCGATCGCCAGCCAGGCCGGCACGTCGAGGATCACGGTGCCCTGAGACTCGGGCGGCGCAACCGCCAACGGCAGACCGATGGCCACAGCCACGAGCCTCGCCGTCAGCCGCATGGCGTCGATGGCCAGATCATGCATGAGCTGTGGCGATTGCGGCACGGCTCTGTCGAGCGTCCGCAGCCCGTCCACGACCGCGCCGCCGCCAACCACGAGACAACAGGCTCCGGGGCAGGGAGCCACGAGCGACATGAGCAGCCGTGGCCAGCCCGACTGTGAGAGCAGACTGCCACCGATCTTCAGCACCACAAGCGGTGCAGGAAGCGGCGATCTGGCGACTGTCGGGCCAGAGCCCGCGGCGGCTGCCGAGGTGACCGGCCGTCGGATGAACCCGCGACGCCAGCCGTTCGGGGCCGGGGCACCGACGGGACCCAAAGCACATCCGCTCATCCGAGTCGTCCTCGCGCGATGAGAGCCAGGCTGTGCGCGGGTGCTGCCCGCGATACGTCGGGCCCGAGCGTATCGGGCAACGACACGAGATCAACCTCCCAGCCAACCCGGGCCAGCGCCCGTCGGGCCAGACAGGCACCGTGGCCGGAGAGCACGATCGACCGCGGCTGCCAGCCGCAGGAGGCAGCCACGCGGCGAAGGGCTCGCGCGACCATCAGGCTCTGTCGTTCGGCACACCACTCCGCCATCGCGATCGCCTCGTCTTCGGAGACCTCCTCCGGATCGGCCAGGAGCATGCGGGCCAATCGCCGCCGGGCCGCCGCGCGGCTGGCCGGCCCGCCATCAGCGGTGGTCGCCCCAGGGCCGCCCTCGGCCAGTCCACCGAGCAGAAGCCAGGCGTCGAGGGACTGTGCGAAGAGTTCACTCGCCACGGGATGCAGCCGGCCCCGCCATGGCAACGAACGCACGATGCTCGCGATCGGTGTCCGCTCGACGCCCGTGTAAACCAGTTCGCCGACCGCCATCCGCGTGGTGTCGTCGTGGCCCATCGCCGCCGGAGCCCGTGCCAAGAGCGGCACGATGTCGGTCGTCGTCGAACCGATGTCGATGACCAGCGCCCTGTCGGCGGTGGCAACCGAAGCCGCCAGACGCGCGACGGCGTGCCAGTTTGACGCCGCAGCGGCGAGCGGCCGTCGCACGGCCTCCTGCGGCGGCACGATCGTGCCGTCCACCAGGTAGATCCCCACGGGGCACTCCTGCCCGGCGGTGGTGCCCGCAGCCGAAGTAAGGGCGGCGACGATGTCGTCGACGCCCTCGCGCCGCGAGGCATAGCAGTCGGCGATTTCTCCCGTCATCGTGGCGACGATCCTACGAGGCTGAAGCGACGCGACGATGCGGGCGAGTGCCGCAGGCAACTCCGACCGTCGACGCCAGAGCTCGAAGGCTTCGCAGTGCACCCAGCCGAGTCCATCGGCCGCCTTGATGTTCGCCCCGCCGATGTCGAAGGCGAGCACGGAAAAGGGGACGCAGCTCTTTTTCATGCCTTTTCCTTCGCCCGACTTTTTCTCGGCTTTTGAAAAAGAGCTGCGTCCCCTTTTCCTACGCATCCATAGTGACGCCCCTAGCCGTACGATTCGGCGAGCCGCCTCAGGGCCGCGATGCCCCTGTCGAGCATGGTGTCGGAGACCGTGTAGGCGATCCGGAAGTGGCTGTCGGCGCGGCCGAACACGCTGCCCGGCACGACGAGCAACTTTTCCCGTTCCACGGCCCGCTCGGCAAACTCCCTGCCCGAACCGCCCGGCGCCTCCGGATAGAGATAGAACGCGCCTCCGGGTTGCACGAACCGGTAGTGGTCGCGGAGTCCGGCCATCAGTCTGTCTCGCTTCCGTCGGCACTCCGCCAACGGCTGGTCCATCGGGCAGTCGAGCGCCGCAAGTGCCGCCCACTGGCCGACCTGCGGCGCGCAGACGAAGGTGTATTGCTGCAGCATGGTGCAGGCATCGACGACAGGCTTCGGACCATGCACCCAGCCCACCCGCCATCCGGTCATGGCGTGCGACTTCGAGAAGCCGTCGATCACGACCACCGACTCTGCGTGCAGGGCAGGGGAGGCGAAAGGGGCGTCGTAGCAGTAGGAACGGTAGAGTTCGTCGCTGATCAGCGTGACGCCCTGCTTTTCCGCCAGGTGCGCCAGGCTCTGCACCGTGTCGGCGTCGACCACCACGCCCGTGGGATTGGCCGGCGTGTTGAGCAGGATCGCACGGGTGGCCGGAGTCATCGCCGCCGCGACCCGATCGACATCGATGCGGAAGGTCGGCGAGGTGTCGATCACCACGCAGCGGCCACCGAGGAACTCGACCAGGGGGCGGTACATCACGAACGCCGGCTCGAAGATGATCACTTCGTCGCCCGGATCGATCAGGGCCATGAGCACAAGTGCCAACGCCCCACTCGAGCCGCTCGTCACGCAGAGTCGTCGTTCCGGCTGCCCGAGTTCACGCCGCACCTGTTCCTCGAGACGGTCCCGGAGCGGGGCAATCCCCTGCGTGGGCGTGTAGCCATTGCGGCCGGCGTCGACCGCCGCCTTGGCGGCCGCGCGGGCCTCCGGCGGCATCTCGAAGTCGGGCTGGCCTATCGACAGGTTCACGGGGTCTTCGAGCCGGGCCGCCAGGTCGAAGACCTTGCGGATTCCGGACGAGTCGAAGGCACCAGCCCGTTTCGAGATCACGCCGCGCTGTGAATTCAAGGCCGTTTCAGCCAGCTTTCTTGAAGATCGCGTCGAGTCGCTCACCGAGTTTCTCACCCCGGGCATCGAGCGTGATCACGTTGCCATCGCGACCGATCAGAACGACCGTCGGAATGCCGCTGATGCCGTAGAACGTCGCCATGGGATGCTGCCAGCCGTCTCCCTCCGGTTCTTCGAAGAGAATGGGCCACGGCACCTTCTGCTCGGTGACGAACTTTTCGAGCGCCTCGCGATCCTGGTCGAGGCTGATGCCGACCACCTCGAACCCGGCATCGTGATACTTTTCATACTGCTCGAGCACGTTGGGAATCTCGGCCACGCACGGACCGCACCAGGTGGCCCAGAAGTCGACGAGCACGACCTTGCCGGCGAGCGTCTTCTGGTCGAATTTCTGCCCGTTGAGGAGCGTTCCGCTGATCTGCATCGGGTGCCCCGGGAGCGAGAGTCGGCGCAGCGTACCGGCGAAGCTCTCCCCCATCTTTTGAATCTGCTCATTTGAACTCTTGGCCATGGCAGGGCCAAAACCGCGGTAGGCGGACGCCGCCACGGCCTCGCCGCCCGGCATCTGTTCGAGCGCGCCGGCCAGTTGCATCGCCAGACCGGCCGTCTGCATGTCGTCCGGATCGGCCACGAGCATCGCCGTTGTTTTTTCCACCAAGCCCTCCGCCGCCTTCGCGTCGCCGCTGGAGAGAATCTGCTGGGCTTCGCTCACGAGCAC
Organism: Pirellulales bacterium; assembly: GCA_044337765.1. Lineage (GTDB taxonomy): Bacteria > Planctomycetota > Planctomycetia > Pirellulales > UBA1268 > CAMCQY01. Next base: position 7,507 of record JBIIMX010000078.1, read on the forward strand.
CAACCGCTTGGCCTCCTGAGCCAGTTCACGTGACGGACTGTTGGTCAGGGAGGCAGCATAGGTCGCCATGTCGGCGGCAGCCTTTTCGTCTCCGAACCGGCCGAGCATCATCAGGCTCTCGAGTTTCATCTTCGCGGCGGGATCGTGGAGCGGATCGGCCGGCTTTACCTGTGCGAGGATCTTGTCGGCGGCCTGCAGCGAGACCACCGCCACGTCGCGCATATAAGCGATCATTTCCTTCCGGGATGCCGGCCTGACGTTCGCCTGCTTGAGGTTGGCGATGAACTGCATCATCTCCTCGGGCGTGCCCTCGGGCAGCGGCGGCACTTTCGGCATCGCCTGCGGCTTCCCCGGCGCATCGGCTACGGCACCAGGCTGGCGTGCCATGAGAAGGGTGGTCGAGCCGACCAACAGCCCTGCGGCAATCGTGAACAGCGCCAGGGTGGGCGCGGCGAAGAACTTGGAACGCGTACGGCGCATGAATGCCTCAGGAGGACGAAAAGGTTGGGTATGGGCCAGGACCACTCCCTGAAATCGTACCCGTCCCGACCCCGCCGTGGCTAGCGGACGACCGTGCGGAACCGCACGAAGCCGCTCTCGCCGGGCTTGAAGGTGTGCTGGAACTGCCACTTGAGCACCACCGAGCCGTCATCCCCCTTTTCGGTGACGAACGCAGCGGGCTGGTTTGCCGCTGCAGAACCGGGCACGAATTCGAGCCTTCCGGGCAGGGCATCGACGAGCACGATGTCGGTGAGAGCACGGTCCCCTGAGTTGAAGAGATAGATCATGAAGTCGAGCTCTTCACCGACCCGGGCCGTGTCGCTGCCGGCCCGTTTGCAGAGCGTGAGTTCGGCGCGTCCCGGCGATTCCAGCCTGAGCGTGGCCGTGCCGCGGTCGGCAGCAACCACCTCGGCCTGTTGTCGGCCCACCATCACCATCGCGGCCCGGGCGCAGGTCCATGCCAGGGGAACGTCGAAGCCGACCATCATCCTCGGGGTCTGCACGAGTGCGGCCCCTTCCAGGTGTTCGTCGCGAACGTCCTCGACGGGCTGCACGAGGCCGCCCGATTCGTGGACTGGATCCTCTTGATCCACTGCCAGCGGTCCGAGTCGCTCCTCGAGGGCCATGCCGGGCAGGGCCTTCCGTGCGGCCTCGGGGGCGAACGCCTGCGTGGTGCGGCACACCGGCTGCAGGTCGATCTTCGCCTCGGTGGCGACATCGATCGCGAGTCCTCGCGGTCCGATCGGGCGGGCGTCTTCGTGCGGTCGCGTCACCTGGCGAACCGAGCCAAACCGTGGCGCATAGACACACGCGCAGTTCGATGCGGTGACATGCACGTCGCAGTCGTCAGGGCTGTCGTCAGCCGCCCGGTAGCGGGCCACGGTGTCGCCGGATGTCAGGTTTTTCAGGCCGAAGCGGGCCACCGGCATCGCGGGTGCGCGGGCGTCGCCGCCGTCGCAGACGAGACACGGACCCACCATGGGTACCGGCTGGACCGGCTGAACCGAGGTCATGCAGACGTCTTCGTTGCAGGCTTGGCAGCCGCCGGCGGATGCACCCGAGCCGGCTCTTCCAAACATACCGCGTTGTGACGGCGGATAGTGGCGGGGCAGGGGAGCGCACGGCGGCTCGCAGCCGGTTCGAACGATGGCAGAAGCCATCACGACCTCAGCCGATGCCGCGCTGACCGCCTCGCTCGACTGCTCGCTCGACTGCTCGCTCGACTGCTCGCTCGACTGCTCGCTCGACTGCTCGCTCGACTGCTCGCTCGACTGCTCGCTCGACTGCTCGCTCGATACAGCGATCGCCGCCAGCGGGAGCACCAGAGGCTGCGTGATCGACCTGCACGACGCCAGAATGACCGCGGCAATGGCGATGACGAGCACGCGAGGCCAACGCCATCCCCTCTGTTCGATGTGCCGGGGGTGATCGTTCATGGTGTCGTCCCCGGCCATGACACCCCGGCCAAGTCAGCCGGCAGCCTGTTCCCGAGAAGTACCTCCGCCACCGGATCGCCGAGCGTGGTGGCCACGTCGAGGCAATCGTCCCCGGGGCGGACATCGAACCAGCCCTCCGGCACCACGTCGGGAACGTCGGGATCGCATGCCGAATAGACGACACGGCGAACATGCGAGCCGGCCAGGGCGAGCGAGAGATCGTCTTCATCGAGGACGATCTCCACCGGAAAACGCCAGGCCATGCCTGGTGGCGTGGCCAGCTTCGCGAGCACGCGAACTGAGGGGAAGAGCTCGACCCCCGCGCGCTGCGGAATGTTCGTGATCTTCAGGCGATACGGACAGCCGACAACCAGCCCCATCCTGAGCGGGCCGGTTTGCTCCGGCGACCACCCCTCCGCAGTCTCGATCGAGATCCGCATCCCCTGCGGGCCGCGAACCTCGACTGGTTGCACCGCATGAGGAAGCATCGATTCCGAACGGGGGCCGGGCTGCAGTCGCCTCGTGACGCCAATCGCTCCCGGTCCAGGCATGGAGGCGGAATCGTCCCTCGGTCCGGCGACTTCACGGGTATGTCCCGTGCCAATCGCCAGAACGAGGAACGCCGCCACCATGAGCACGCGAGCGAGCCGCAGCACGGCCCCTGTTCGGATGATCCTTGCGAAATACCTCATGACGGTGTGATCTGTGGTGGGCATGGAGTTTGGTTGACAGTCGCCTGCGTCGGAAGAATCGGGTGGGAGGAAACCCAGGGTGTTCAAGAGTCACTCCGTCGCAGGGGATCGGCGAACACGGCAGGCTTCACGCAGCCCGGAGACGATCAGGGGCTCGGCGGGCATGGTCCCCCTGGCGGGCAGGCCACACCTGCGTTGAGGGCGTCGGGATCGGGACCTCCGTTGTCGACCCACCGCTTGCGGTCTTCCCTCGGCTGCTTCAGCATGATGTTCGGTACATCGTGGTTTTCGGCGATGTAGGCCCGGTGGGCTGGCTTCGGGTAGCTGAGCCCGGGGTTCTGCTGCACGTGCAGTTTCAGTTCGCGGGTCGGCGGCGGAATGTGCATCTTCGTGTGGTTGGTAATCGTGTGCTTCTGTAGTCCAGCCGGAATGCCCAGTGGGATATGGGCAGGACCGGGCAGGCCGATGGGCGTGCCCGTAATCGGCATGCCGTACTGCGGCGCGTTCATGCCCGTGATGAATGCGGGTGGCAGTTGCGATGGGTTCCCGCCCGAGGGCATCCCCAGCGGTGCGGCCAGACCCACTGGCGTGTTCCCTCCGGTCGATGCGAAACCGCCATCGGCACCGGCGACACCACCTGCACCACCTGCTCCGGCGATTCCGGATGATTCGAGATCCTTGTTGCCGATGCGAATGATGGCGAGTATGGATCCGCGACGGTCGGCCTCGACGACCGGATCGATGCCTGGGTCGAGCCGGGTGCTCACCAGCGTTTCCACGCCGGCGACCGCGAGTTCCTGATAGCAGGGATCGGGCAGATAGACGACCTTCGTGACAAAGTTGCCCGTGGTCACCTGGTCGAGATCCTCCTCGGTGAGTTGGAACGGAATCGTGTTGTGGGCGAGGAAGGCCGCCGT
>JBIIMX010000514.1:0-2827 GCA_044337765.1 Pirellulales bacterium
CCCCGAGCACGCCGCAGAGGGTGCCGATCGCCAGCCATGCCAACGCCCGCCAGGCCACGGCCTGAGTGCTCCGTGCTGGTGAATCCCCGGCGGCATCGGCCGCCCGCGTGAAGCCGTAGAGGCAGGCGAGCAGAAAGAAAAACGCCGGAATGTCGGTCATGAACGTTGGCGCCAGCGGCAGAAACAGCGTGCTCAGGCCCGTGAGGAGCGCGGCAAACAGGCTGTCAGATGGGGAGAGGCTGGCGCGGCGTGCGATCAGATACACAAGCGCCACCGCCCCGAGCGCCAGCGGCAGCACGCTCAGCCTGACGAGCGTGAACGAAAAGCCGAAGAGCCAGACGAAGGCCGCCCCCCACCAGACCTGGATCCCGAGCATCGCGGTCGGCCAGCCGTTGTAGGCAAAGCGGCCCGTCTCCGCGAGCGTCTTGGCCATGTGGATGTAGGAGAAGTCATCGATATACCCGCCCTCGGCGAACGGCCAGGCGACGAGGATCGCCGCCAAGGGCACCAGCACACACAGCGCCAGGTTTCGAGTATCGATGCTCATCAGACAGCCGTGTCAGGCACCATCTTTTTTCGCCCAAGAGCACCGATAGTACCCAGATTTTGTGCCAGATTCGGTGGCTGTCACCTTTTCCCGCGAACGGACTACCATGTTCGAAAGAAAACCATGGGATTCCGCTCACTCCAGGCCTGTGCCGTCGCCCTCCGCAGCGAGGGGGAACTCGTCGAAATCGCGCACCCGGTCGATCCGCATCTGGAGATCGCCGAAATTCAGCGGCGACTTTTCCGAGCCGGCGGGCCGGCCGTCCTCTTCACGAATCCGCGGGGATCGGCCTTCCCGATCCTCATCAATCTCTACGGCACGAAGCGACGGATCGAGCGGATCTTCGCCGATTCGCTCGACCGCGTGAAGCGGCTCGTGGAATTGAAGATCGACCCGGCCCAGGCGTTGGCCCGGCCCTGGCGTTACTGGCGAAGCCCGATCGACGCCCTCTCGATGCTGCCCCGTCGTGTGCGTTCGGGCCCGGTGCTCGCGCATGAAATTCCGCTCTCGCGGCTCCCGCATGTGACAGGCTGGCCCGGGGACGGCGGACCGTTCGTCACCCTGCCGGCCGTCTACACCGAAGACCCCCGTCACGCCGGCACGAGGCGGGCGCTCGTGAAGTCGAACCTCGGCATGTACCGGGTGCAGTTGGCGGGCAACGACTATGAGACCGACCGCGAGGTCGGCCTCCACTACCAGTTGCACCGCGGCATCGGCCTGCATCATGCAGCGGCGCTCGAACGGAACGAACCGCTCAAGGTGGCGATCTTCGTCGGCGGCTCGCCGGCGCTAGCCGTCTCGGCGGTGATGCCGCTGCCGGAGGGCCTCTCCGAGTTGACGTTCGCCGGCGTGCTGGCCGGCCATCGCCTGCCGATGATCACCCGCGGACACAGTCCCGCGATCTACGCCGACGCCGATTTCGTGATCGAGGGCACGATCGCGCCCGGCGCGACGAAGCGGGAGGGGCCCTTCGGCGACCATCTGGGCTACTACGCACGGCAGCACGACTTCCCTGTGATGCGGGTCGACCACGTCTGGCACCGCGAAGGGGCGATCTGGCCGATCACGGTCGTCGGCCGGCCGCCGCAGGAAGACACACTTTTCGGCTGGCTCGTGCATGAACTCACCGGCCCCGTAATCCCCACCGTGCTGCCCGGCGTCTCGAGCGTGCATGCGGTCGATGCGTCTGGGGTTCACCCGTTGCTTCTCGCCGTCGGTAGCGAACGGTACATGCCCTGGAAACGTTCAGGGCGGCCCGCCGAGCTGCTCACGCAGGCCTCGGCGATCCTCGGCCAGGGTCAGTTATCTCTGGCGAAATATCTCTTCATCGTGGCTGGCGGCGACGCACCGGGGCTCGACGCCCACCACGTCGAGCCGTTCCTGGCACACCTGCTCGAGCGGGCCGACTGGCGCCGCGACTGCCACTTCCATACCGAGACCACGATCGACACGCTCGACTACTCGGGGCATGGCTTCAATGCCGGATCGAAGCTGGTGGTCGCCGCCCGCGGTCCCGCCATCCGTGCGCTTCCTCGGGAACTTGCGGCCGGCATGGCCCTCCCCGGCGGCTTCCGCAACCCGCGGGTCTGCCTGCCTGGCATCGTGGCGATCGAGGGTCCTCGGATCGAGCCCCGCCCCAGGCTCGAGGCATCCAGCGACGAGAGCATTTGGGCACCGACCGGGCCGGCTGCCTGGTCGGCTGATATCGAACGTTTCACCGGGGCTGTGCAGACCGACCATCCGCTGCGGGCCTGGCCGCTGATCGTGATCGTGGACGACAGCGACTTTGCAGCCGCGACGCTCGAAAACTTCCTCTGGCTCTGCTTCACCCGGTCAAACCCGGCCGCCGACGTGCATGGAGTGGAGGCGACCGTGCATCAGAAGCACTGGGGCTGCCGTGGGCCTCTGGTCATCGACGCGCGGCTCAAGCCGCATCATGCGCCGCCGGTCGAGGAGGATCCTGCCGTATCGGCCACGGTAGACGATCTCTGCCGCCGTGGCGGCCCATTGGCGGGGATTCTCGGCGGGGCATAAACCGGCGATCGAATGAACAGCAAGTTGGAAACTCGCTGCCACGGGGGCAGTCGGCCGGAGGCGTCGACCCCGTGCCCCCAAGTTTTTCAACCTGTCGGTTCCCCGTGGCCACGAGTTTTTCAACTTGTGGTTCCTCTCTGCCGCCGCTGCGCCGTCAGCCGATCGACGCGATGCGAACCTTCGTCGAGATCGAGCGATGGCCGGTACGACGGCGGTAGTTCTTACGGCGGGCAAACTTCTGCACGT
>JBIIMX010000555.1:0-2520 GCA_044337765.1 Pirellulales bacterium
GGCCATGGCGGTGGCCGTACCGCTGGTTCCGTTCATCGCGTTCGGGACGCGGCTCGACCATCTGGTGGCCCATTGGCTCGATCCGCTCCCCGCGGCCCCGGTGCTCGCTGCAATCGAGGTAGGCGTCCTTGCCGCCGACCTGCTGCTGCCGGTGCCTTCGAGCATGGTCGCCACCCTCGGCGGAGCGCACCTTGGCGTCTTCGTCGGCACGGTCTGCGGCTGGCTGGGCATGACGGCCGGCGCATTGCTGGGCTGGTGGCTCGGCCACACGGCGGGTGCCGCGTCGCTCGCCAGCCTCACGGCTGACGAGCAAGAGCGGCTGGCGACGCAGCAGCGGCGGTTCGGGCCGCTCGCGATCGTGCTCACCCGGCCCCTGCCGCTCGTTGCGGAGGCGGCGGCGCTCATGGCCGGGGCCGCCGGAATGGGATGGCGGGAGTTTCTCGTGGCAGCCGGCAGCGGCAATCTCGCGATCGCGTTGGTCTGGAGCATCGCCGGCGCATTGGGACGGCAGGCCGATTCGCTGCAGTGGGTGCTGGTGGCATCGCTCGCGGTGCCGGCTGGCATCACGTGGTTGGTGATGCGACGCAATTTGCAAACACGGTCGCGCACACTATGATCCGCTGCGTCGATCGCGTCGGCGGCACCTGACGGCCCGCGACACCACAGCACGCGCGGAACACGCCATGGAAGCCCTGAAGCCTTTTCTCGATCTGTTCCTGAACCTCGACGAGAAACTGCACGAGATCCTGAATGTCTGGGGGCCTTGGACCTACGTGCTTTTGTTCGCGATCATCCTCTGTGAGACCGGCCTGGTGGTCACCCCCTTCCTGCCGGGCGATTCACTGCTGTTCGCGGCGGGGGCAATGGCGGCGCTCCACTCGGATTCGCTCAACATCGTCGTGCTGCTGATCCTGCTGTCGATTGCCGCGGTGCTCGGCGACACGATCAACTACGCCATCGGCCGGGCCATCGGCCCTCGGGCATTCCGGATCAATGCCTGGTTTCTGAAACACGAGCACCTGGTCAAGACGCAGGAGTTCTACGACAGGCACGGCGGCAAGACGATCGTGCTCGCCCGGTTCGTGCCGATCATCCGCACGTTCGCCCCGTTCGTGGCCGGCGTCGGCAAGATGAACTATCCACAGTTCCTCTACTACAACATCGTCGGCGGACTGGCCTGGGTCCTGATCTGCACGCTTGCCGGCTATTTCTTCGGCGGGATGGAGATCGTGAAGAAGAACTTCGAATTGGTGGTGGTCGGCATCGTGCTCGTGTCGGTCTTACCCGTAGCCTGGGAACTCTGGGCGGCCCGCCGTCGCGCCGCCGCGAAGTGACGGCGGCGGTGGGGACGAGATTCCATCTTGTCCATTCCTGCGTGCCCGCGTGGGGACGAGATTTCATCTTGTCCATGCTTGCGTGCCCACGTGGGGACGAGATTTCATCTTGTCCATTCCTGCGTGCCCACGTGGGGACGAGATTCCATCTTGTCCATGCATCGACACGGATTCCGCAAGTTGGAAACTCGCGGCCACGGGGGACACGGATTCCGCAAGTTGGAAACTCACGGCCACGGGGGACACGGATTCCGCAAGTTGGAAACTCGCGGCCACGGGGGACACGGATTCCGCAAGTTGGAAACTCGCGGCCACGGTGCGACGTCATCACCCCAAGACTGCCTCGACCCGGTCGAACACCGCGTCGAATGACTGCCGCGTGCGGAACGTGAGTGACTGCACCTCAGCCACGAGGCCCTCCGGACCGTCGTAGCCCAGAAGGTGCGCAAGCGTCCGCTGCTCGGCCGGGAGCGACGGAAAATCGTGGCGAGCCGAGGCATCGAGCAGTCGCAGATGCCCCTCGATGGTCCGCAGTTGACGGTAAGCCTGCTCCAGAAATGCAAACTCGTCGCGGGAGAGATGCCCCGCCTCCTGCAGCCGCTCGAGGGCAGGCAGCGTCTCGGGAGTGCGAAGCGCGGGCTCCGCCCCACCGTGCACGAGTTGCAGCATCTGCGCGACGAACTCGATGTCGACCACACCTCCCGGCCCCCGCTTGAGATTCGTCACCCGGGCGCCCTCCTCCATACGGTGCCGCATCTGCCGGATCTCGGCAACCTCGGCCGCGGTCCACTGCCGTTCATAGGCGGCGGCATGCACGATCCGCATCGCCCGCGCCGCCGCCGCGGGGCCGCCGACGACGACCCGCGCCTTCACGAGCGCCTGCCGCTCCCAGATGGCGGCCGGACCGGCCGCGTCGAAATAGCGGGTGAAGTCGTCGAGCGACAACGCCGCCGGTCCACTGCGGCCGCTGGGCCGCAGTCGGGAATCCATTTCATAGAGCCGACCATGCGGGCCGAAGGCGTTGAAAAACTTGGTCGTCCGTTGGGCGAGTTCCGCGAAGAAGTGGGCATTGGTCGTTCCCTCGACGCTTCGCCGCGTGCGGCGGCGGTGGAAGGAGATACCGTCGTGGTCGTACAGAAACACGATGTCGACGTCGCTGGCATAGTTCATCTCGCGGCCGCCGAAC
>JBIIMX010000515.1:0-2825 GCA_044337765.1 Pirellulales bacterium
CAGCGAATGCATCTACTACTCATGCGTGGAACTCAACGACCTTGAAAACCGGCAGTATGACCAATCCGACCACGCAGCAGGCTGATGACTTGGTCAACCGATGGACCGAGCTGACGTCATGGCGGCACGCGGGCTCCCCCTCGATGCGTGGTCGAGGGCAGGCCTGGGCGGCCACGACGGCTGGCAACAGCCTCACCAACGGATTCCTCACGCCCAACAGCAAGATTCCCGACTATGTCGTGCACTGGTCGGGCTTCTTCGGTCCGAAGAGCCATCACAAGGGTGGGGCGAACGTGCTGTTCGGAGATGGCCGGGTGGTGCTCCTGTCGGACAAGACCGACAAGGACCTCCATCGCGACCTCCACAGCATCAACGGCGGCGAGCAGGTGACTGGCGACTACTGAGACAGGAGTTTCTCTCATGCTTCGATCAAATTCTTTTCACGCACGTTTCTGCGGCTCGACGAGCGAGGGGCAACCCCGGTGGATCGCTCTGCTCGCCGTGCTCGTCGTCGTCGCGGCCACCGCATCCGCCCATGCACACGACACGTGGCTCCAGGTCTCGTCGCGGCTGGTTCGGCCCGACGACGTCGTGCACGTCGACGTGCTCCTCGGCAACCACGGCAACGAGCACCGCGATTTCAAGATCGCCGGCAAGCTCGGTTCGCTCGAGGGCGTGAAGATCGACGTGATCGGGCCCGACGGCCGCACGACCGACCTGGCGTCCGACATGGTCGATCTCGGCTACGCGCCCAAGGAGGGCTTCTGGTCGGCGCGGTTCGTGCCCGCCACTGCGGGCCTCCACTGCGCTGCCCTCTATCGCGAGGGCGTCCGCCACGGCGCGATGGGGTTCAAAGGAGCCAAGGCCTACTTCCTCGCCTCGGAGTCGCTCGACGCGCCTGTGAAGCAGGATGGAATAATCCCGGAGTCGCTCGCACGTCCGCTCGGCCATCCGCTCGAACTGGTGCTGGAGAGCCACCCGGTGCTCGCCTGTGGTCCAGGCAAGCCGATCGTCGTGCGTCTGCTGCTCAAGGGGAAGCCTCTGGCCGACCATGTCGTGTCGTTCATTCCGCGCGGAGCGACCTTGGCCGAAGGCTTCGATGCTGAGCACGAACGCAAGACCGATGCGGACGGCCGGTGCCGCTTCGTGCCGAAGGAGGGCAACCTGGTACTCGTCGTCGCGCACCACGTCGACCCCGCCGAAAAGGGTGAGGGCTACGAGAAGGCGAGCTACGCCGCCACGCTCGTGCTCGACGTGCCGCAGCGGTGCCCGTGCTGCACAGAGTGAAAAGGGGACGCAGCTCTTTTCCTCGCCCCCGCAGGGAAAAGGAATGGCAGGGAAAAGAGCTGCGTCCCCTTTTTCTGCTCGTGTCAGTGAACGAACCGTGCCGCCAGCGCGATCGCGGCTGTCTCCACGCGGAGGATGTGGGGCCCGAGCGAGACGCGGATGACGCCCGCCCGGTCGGCCATGCAGAGTTCCTCGTCGGTGAATCCTCCCTCGGGGCCGACCAGGCCGATGATCTCCGTGGCGGTCGGGGGCACGATGTCGGCAGCGAGGGGCCTGCCGCCGGGATGAGCGATCATGACGCATGCGCCAGCTGGCACCTCGGCGAGCAGCCGCTCGAGCGGGCGGCCCGACGCGATCTCCATGAGCGTGTTGCGGCCACACTGCTTGCAGGCTTCGATCACCACCCGTTCGAGCCGCGTTTGCGCGGATGCCGTCGCCTCCGCCACGCCGCGGGTCGTCTCGATCGGCACCAGTCGCGCCGCCCCCAACTCCGTGAGCTTCTCGACCATCCACTTCTGGCGATCTCCCTTGGGGAGAGCGACGGCTAGCGTGAGTCGGACGCCGAGTGGCGGTGCGTCGGTCTGCGGTTCGCCCGCGTCGAGTTCCACGCGATCGCGACCAATCGCGGTCACCCGCGCCGGCCACTCGTGGCCCTTGCCATCGAAGAGCGACACGGTGTCACCCACTTTCGCGCGGAGTACGCGTGTCAGATGGCGGGCCTCGTCTCCCTCGAGAGAGCTGCGGCCTCCGACTGGCGGCATCGTCGTGAAAAATCGTTCGCTCATGCGGTGTCCGGCGGCCAGCCGGCCTGTTTTGCGGGGAAAACTTCGTCCTGACGTGGGGCGGCATCGCCGCTACACTCCCGCATCATGTCACGCGACCACTGGAAATTCACCGGGGCACCCTTCGACGGCTCGCTGGAGCCGGCGACCTTTTATGCCGGCGGTCCCCAGGAGGAGGCTCTCGCGCGGATGGAATGGCTGCTCGAGGAGCGGCAGCGGTTCGGGCTCGTCACCGCCGCCGAGGGCTGCGGCAAGAGCCACCTGGCCTCGGTGGCGATGCGCCGCCTGGGAGGACTCGGCGCCGAAACGGCGATCCTGTCGCTCCGCGGCCTCGCGTCCGGCGACTGGCTCGAACTTCTCCTCGAGAGGCTGCCACTCGATCCGCTCTGCCGCGCCGAGCCGCTGCGGCCGTGGCAGAAGCTCGAGAACAGGCTCCGCGAAAACACGCTCATGGAACGCCCGACGGTGCTCATCTTCGACGACATCGATGAGGCGCCTGCCGATGCGCTCGACGGCATCACGCGGCTCGTGACGGCCGCCGAGCCGCGGTTTGCCCGCACGGTCGTGGTCGCCACGGCGACCCCCGAAGGACTGTCACGGGTGCCCGCTTCCATTCGCCAGCGGGCGAATCTGCGGATCGAACTCGCTGCCTGGAACGAAGACGATGTCGCAGGCTTTCTTTCTCGGTCGCTTGCCCGCGTCGGCGGCGATCCCGGGATTTTTCCGGCCGAGGCCGCCTCCACCCTCGCCCGATTT